>DASXTY010000624.1:0-6010 GCA_036505155.1 Polyangiaceae bacterium
TCAGCGGATAGCGGAGCTCGTGATTGAACTTCAAGAACGCGCCGAAGCCGGCGAGGCGACGGAACGCCTGGTAGGCTGGCTAGCGGCGGCATTGCGGCGACAGGCACGATAACCAGGCTGTCTTTCGGCACGAGCTCGGCATGCGCGCAGACCCGAGCCAGACGCTCTTGTAGCTCGGGTACTTCGAAAATCTCGGTCACGTGGCGATGGCAGCGGTGAGTCGGTCCATGCGTTCCGAGATACCGATAAGAGCTTCCTCCATCCGCTCGAAGTGGCGTGAATGTGCTTCTAGAACCTGGACGACTCGACCAAGCGCACCCTCCACGTTACCCAGGCGCACGTTGGTTTCGTTCTGGCCCTTTTCGAGTCGCTCGAGCCGTTTGAGACTGAGATCGATCGGCACCTGTGTCAACTAGCGCACGCGCTTGGTCTCGGCAAGCAGTCAGCCCACGCTCCCGAGCGCGCTTTCCAGCTCGCCGAGCGCCTTGCCATCTCCTTTGGCTCGCGCGAGCTCAATGCCTTGCTCGAGCCAGGGACGCGCCTCGCTGGCTCGGTCGAGTTCGAGGAGCATCTGTCCCGCCATCAAATACATGGGGAGGTAATTCCGGTCTTGGTCGCGCAGAGCCTCGAAAGTCTTGAGCGCGTCTTTCTGCCGTCCGAGCTTTCGATACTCCATGGCCAACGCGTACCAGGCGAACGCTTCGGCCTTTCCCGACTCGACCAGTTTTTCCAGAGTTTGAAGTCGCTCCGCCATTAGCGAAACTCGAGGTAGCTCGCCCGAATACGACGCCGTCCATGAGGACCGAAACGAGCAACGATGACGGGCTCCGACCCAGGCTCCACGCTTTCAACGATGCCCTCGCCGAATTTCTTATGCCGCACCCGAGCTCCGGGGCGCGCGCCCGCGCCGAGCTCGTGCACCACGTCGTCGAACGCTTCGGGGTCCACGAACCGATCCCCTGGAGCGCGCCGGTCCCCGCGCTCGGGAGCACCGACGAACAGCGATCCCGTGGACCGCTTGCGCGGGTACCGCGGCAGGTAGCTGGCGAGCCTTGGTGCAACTTGGTGCGCGGTCACCTCTTCGGGCAAATCGTCGAGAAAGCGGCTCGGGGCCAGATACATGGTTCGACCGAACAGGGTCCGGGAGCCGGCGTAGCTGATGAAAAGGTGCTTTCTTGCGCGGGTAATGGCGACGTACGCCAGGCGGCGTTCCTCATCCAGCTCTTCTCGCTCGTTGCTGTCGAATCCGCGATAGGGAAAGATTTCTTCCTCCATTCCGATCAGGAAAACCACGTCGAATTCCAGTCCCTTGGCGCTGTGCACGGACATCAACGAGATCAGTGGCACGTCTTGCATGGTGTCGACCGCAGTGACCAGCGAGACGCGCTCCAGGTAGCCACTGAGGGCGGGAGCGTCGCCCCGACCTACTTCCTCCTTTTCGTATTCGATGACGGATCCCACGAGCTCGGCGATGTTGCCGAGCCGAGCGTCCGCTTCGGCGCTGTCCTGAGTCTCCAGCGCGCGCTGATAGCCGGTCTTTTCCACAACCAGCTCCAAGAGTTGGTGCAAGCCCAAGATTTGCGCTTGCTCTCTTAACCCCTGCATCAGCTGGGAAAAAGCTTCGAGCTTACTGCGCGAGGCGGCGCCGAAGAGGTCGGAAGACAAGCTGGCCGAGACGGCATCCCAGACGCTCAAAGTGTTTTCAGCCGCGACATCCAGCAAAGCTTGCACGGTTTTGTCCCCTATACCGCGCGGCGGGACATTGATGATCCGAAGCAGGTCGGCGTCGCTCTTTGGATTTTCCACCAGCCGCAAATAGGCGAGAAGATCCTTGATTTCCGCTCTTTCGAAAAACTTCATTCCGCCCACGATCTGGTAGGCGAGATTTTGACTGCGCATCGCTTCTTCCAAGACCCGCGATTGTGCGTGCACCCTATAAAACACCGCGATCTGATCGGCGGTGGTACCATCCCGGAGCTGTTGCAGGATTTGCTGGGCGACGTACTTGGCTTCCTCGTGCTCGTCGGCCACCGCGCGCACGATGACCTTGCTGCCGGGGTTTGCTCGGGTCCACAGCGCCTTGGGCTCTCGTTCCCTGGCGGGTTGGATGACGCCCAGGGCGGCCGCCACGATATTGGCGCTGGAACGGTAATTCTGCTCCAGCTTCACGATGGTGGCATCGGGAAAGTCCCGGTAAAACCCACGGATGAGCCGCACATCCGCGCCGCGCCACCCGTAGATGCTCTGATCGTCATCGCCCACCACACAAAGATTGCGCTCTTCGGCGCTGAGCGCGCGCACCAGCCGGTATTGAATGAGATTCGTATCCTGAAACTCGTCCACCAAAACGTGACGATAACGCGCGCGCAAGTGGCGCCCCGCGTCACTACCCGTATCTTCGGCAATTCGCATGGTCTTGACGATGAGATCTTCGAAGTCGACGGCATCCGAAGCGCTGAGCGCACGCTGGTACTGCTGGTAGATGTCGAGCGTCGTGGAATCGAAGCGGGTCGAGAGCTTCACTTGATCGGGGAGTCGGCCCTCCTGTTTTTCGGCTTGAATCCGGGCTAAAACCAGCTTCGGAGGATAAACTTTTTCATCCAGATCCCGGGCCTTGAGAATCCTCGCCACCACCGCTTTTTGGTCCGAATCGTCGTAAATCACGAAATGCCGGGAAAGCCCCGCGTGCTCGTGGTAGCGGCGCAGCAACCGCGCGCACACCGAGTGAAAGGTCCCGAGCCACAGGTCACGGGTCACGTCGGCTCCGGCGAGCGCCTGAAGCCGCGCGCGCATTTCACCCGCTGCCTTGTTGGTAAAGGTGACCGCCAAGATTCGATACGGTGGCACCCTATGGGTTGCGAGGAGGTTGGCGATTCGGTAGGTGATGGTGCGGGTCTTGCCGCTGCCGGCTCCCGCGAAGATCAGCAGCGGCCCGCTACTGTGCGCGACCGCGCGAGCTTGGGGTTCATTGAGCTCGCCGGCGTGGTCCATTGGGGTATTTCGCCGCCGCTAAACATCCGTCAGCCGAAAGCGGTCGGCCAGCGGCTCGGCCGTGCGCTATTCCAGTTCACGCTAGCACCATCACTAGCCGGCCGCCTACGACCTGGGCGCCGACCCCGCGCCCATGGCATTATGAGATGGTGCTTTGGAGGCAGGCCAAGCTAAAGAGGAGGACGCTTGTGGGGTCCATCGCCCTCTTGGAACCCACCGGTGCGGTGGTTCCCACCGAATGCGCGTGTTGCCGTGCGGTGGCGCGAGCCAGCCGAGTGGAAATTCGCCGCACTGACGGGGCCGAGCTCATCGTACCCTATTGCGGCGAGTGCGAACGGCACGCGTCCGCACCGTCGACGCGCATGCTGTCGGCAACGCTCGCCTCGACCTTGTTGTCCCTGAGCGTGGCTGCTGCGGTCCCGCTGATTTGGGAATGGATCGCCACGCCGTTCTACTTTTCAGCGGTAGCGGTGGCGGCGCTGCTGCCGATTGGCGTTGCAGCAGGCTGGCGCGAACAGCCGCGCGCAGGGCATCGAGTTGCCGGGCGCGCCGCGTGGTGGCGTCGCGATGGCGCGCTGGCCTGCGCCAATTCCGTGTGGGCCGCGGTACTCGCGGAGGCCAACGGCTTGCCGGTGCGCGCCGCGCTCCTTACCGAACCCTGGTTCTCACCCTGGATGAGCTCCGGGCCATTAGTAGCGCTGCTGGTGGCACCGTTTTTCTATCTGGTTCACCATCCAATGGTTCGCATCGTGAACCTGAGTGATGCGCTCCTCGAGATCTGGGTCGACGGTAGAAAGATCACGACCGTGGAGGCCACCAGCGCGGAAAGCCCGGCTGCGGGCGTAACGCTGCGCCTGCCGGCGGGCCACCGAAGACTCGAAGCGCGCGCCAGCGGCGGTCGAAGCGTGTTGGCCGGCGAAGTCGATGTACACAGCACGCGAGAGCACCTCTATGCGCCCGGTAGCACCGAGTACTGCTTTTGGCTCGAAACCACCGGCTACGGTCGAGCCCGGGCGGACGGACCCACCATAGAGCCAATGGTCGGCGCCGCTCGCTTTTGGACACTGCCCGTGAACGTGGATACTTGGTTTCGAGAAAACCTTCCACCCGCGCAGGGGGACCAGCGGTCGACCGGGGGGACGCTCACGGCGGTGCGCCAGGCACCCTGTGCGCAGGCGCCGGCGGCCGTTCGGCGTGCCGAGCTTGGCCGAGCGATTGAGAAGTAACGGTGAGGGATTATACTCGGGCGTTATCGTGACAAGCGACGACATCCAGGGAAACGGTCAGGCTGACGAGGGGCAAGGCAATGATGTCATCGAGGACACCGCCTCGGACGAGGTAGCCGCAGAGCAGCGGGATCCTCTGGTTCTGGCCCAAGCTGAAGCGCAGAAGTTTCGCGATCAGCTCCTGCGGACGGCGGCCGATTTTGACAATTATCGAAAGCGGTCTCGCCGGGAGGTCAGTGAAGCGGCCCAGCGCGGCGGCGAGGAGCTGCTGCGCGAGCTCTTGCCGGTGTTCGACAACCTGGAGCGCGCGGCCTCACACGCGGACACGGCCACCGACGTCAAAGCCCTGGTGGAGGGTCTGGCGCTGGTGCTGCGGCAATTTTCCGACACCCTCGCCAAGCTCGGTGTCGAAAGAGTTCCGGGAGTTGGGACGCCGTTCGACCCGGCGATCCACGAAGCGATTCAGCATGTTCAGACTGACGCACATCCTCCGGGTGCGGTCACGGCTGAGGTCCAGGCCGGTTACCGCACCAAGGAACGGCTGCTACGCCCGGCGCTGGTTGTGGTCGCCAAGCCTGCAAGCATCGAGTCGGCCGGCCAGTCTCCGCCGCCGAGCACGCGCGGCGGCAACGGCTCGGCCGCCCCGGATAGCTGACGGGAAAAATGGCGAAAGTCATCGGCATCGATCTGGGCACAACCAATTCCTGCGTCGCGATCGTCGAGGGGGCGAGCGCCGGCGGTGACCCGGAGGTCAAGGTGATTCCGAACAGCGAAGGCGCCCGCACCACGCCTTCGGTGGTGGCCTTTTCGGCCAAGGGCGAGCGGCTGGTGGGTCAGATCGCAAAACGACAAGCGGCCACCAATCCTTCGAACACGATTTACGCAGTAAAGCGCCTGATGGGACGCAAGTTCGACGAGCCGGAAGTCGTGCGTCAGGCGCAGTCGGTGAGTTACGAAATCGTGAGCCATCCCAACGGCGACGCCTGGGTGCGGTCTGGAGAGCGCGAGATCTCCCCGCAGGAGCTCTCCGGGCTGGTGCTGACCAGCATGAAGCAGGTTGCCGAAAGCTATTTGGGCGAATCGGTTTCCGAAGCCATTGTCACGGTTCCCGCCTACTTCGACGATGCCCAGCGACAAGCCACTAAAGACGCGGGGAAGATCGCAGGACTCGACGTCAAACGGATCATCAACGAGCCGACCGCCGCTGCGCTCGCCTACGGCCTTGACCGGGGCAAGGCGGAGCGCATTGCGGTGTATGACCTGGGCGGCGGCACCTTCGACATTTCGGTGCTCGAAATTTCTGGCGGAGTTTTCAGCGTCAAGGCAACCGGGGGAGACACTCACCTCGGCGGAGAGGATTTCGACTTTGTACTCCTCCAAAAGCTCGCGGATGAGTTCAAACAGCAACACGGCATCGACTTACGCCAGGACCGCATGGCGCTCCAGCGACTTCGGGAGGCCGTCGAGCGAGCCAAACACGAGCTTAGCTCGTCACTCGAAACCGAGATCAATCTCCCTTTCATCGCCTCCGGCGCTTCCGGTCCGTTGCACCTCGAGCGCACCTTCAAGCGCAGCGAGCTCGAGATTCTCACGCGCGATCTGGTAGAGCGCACTATCGACTCCTGTAAAGCGGTACTGAAAGACGCCGGGGTGACGCCCGAACAACTCGACCAAGTGGTTTTGGTTGGGGGCATGACTCGGATGCCCGCGGTGCAAAAGGCGGTGAGGGAGCTGTTCGGCAAAGAGCCCAGCAAGCGCGTCGATCCGGACGAGGTGGTGGCGGTGGGCGCCGC
>DASXTY010000625.1:0-4602 GCA_036505155.1 Polyangiaceae bacterium
AGTTCCTGCACGGGCTCAAGCTTGGATTTTTCGATGTGCAGCCGGTGGGCCGTCTGGTGACCCGGGTCACCAGCGACGTCGACACGATTTTGGAGCTTTTTGCTTCGGGTGCGGTTGGAGCCATCGGGGATCTCATCCGGCTCTTCGGTATCGTCGCTTTGATGCTGGCCCTGGATTGGAAGCTGTCGTTGGTTGCCTTCTTTGCCACTCCCCCCATCGCCCTTTTGGTGGTTCTGGTACGGCAGCGTTCCCGTGACGCGTTTCGTGAGATCCGAGCCAAGACGGCGCGCATGAATGCCAGCATGAACGAGCAGGTGAGCGGCCTTGCCGTAGTTCAGGCCTTCAACCGACAAGCCGCGGCGGCCGCAGAATTCGACCAGATCAACCTGGCCTATCGGGACGCGAACATGCGTTCCATAAAGTACGAATCACTGCAGGACGCCGCCATCGAGATGGTTTCTGCCATGTGTCTGGCGTCCATCGTGGTTTCTCTGGGATATCGCCCGGTGAGCTTCGGTACGGTAGTGGCGTTCAACGCCTACCTCTTGCAGTTTTTCGAGCCGATCAGCGCGCTCGGACAGCGCTACACGCTTTTGCAGAGCGCGATGGCGGGCGCCGAGCGTGTATTCAAATTGCTGGACACTCAGGCCTCCGACGCCCCGGTGAAGTCGTCTGCCCCGGCTACGGACGGCGGATTCGCTTTTTCATTCGAGAACGTGAGCTTCAGCTACAAGCCGGGTGCGCCGGTGCTGCAACAAGTGTCTCTGAATGCCAAGCGCGGGGAAAAAATCGCGCTGGTGGGACCCACGGGCGCCGGCAAGACCACTTTAGCTTCGCTGCTTGCGCGCTGGTACGACGCCGAGCAGGGCGTGGTTCGGGTGGGGGGCCTCGACGTGTGCGGTATGCCCCAAGCCGAGCTGCGCGGTCACTTTGCTTTCGTGCCGCAAGATGTGTTCCTCTTTCCGGGCACGGTCGCCACCAACATCGCCGTCGGCGAGGAGCCCGACCGCGACCGCGTCGAGCGAGTGCTCCGGCGTATCGGGGCCTGGGACATTTTTACCCGGCGCTCGGGCGGCATCGACTGCGCAGTGGAGGAGCGCGGAGTCAATTTTTCTGCCGGGGAGCGGCAGCTCATCGCGTTTGCCAGGGCGCTGTATCGAGACGCGCCGATTTTGATCTTGGACGAGGCTACGGCCAGCGTGGATAGCGACACGGAAGCCCGCTTGCAAAAGGCGCTGGGCGAACTGCTCAAGGACCGCACCGCGCTCATCATAGCGCATCGACTGAGCACGATTCGCGCTTCGGATCGGATCCTGGTGATGCACAAAGGGCGGATCGTCGAGCAGGGCACGCACGAGCAGCTACTCGCCGCGGGAGCGCTCTACGCTCGACTGTACGAGCTCCAATTTTCGCGTCCGGATCAGCCGCCCCCTGCCGCGTCCGCGCCCGCGTCCCAAGCAACCGTCGAGAGCTCCACGCGCAGGTAATAGTGCGCGCAGGTGTCGTTTCGAACCCATACTACGGTGTCGTCCACTCGCTCGATCACCGCCTGATTGCCTGCAGCCAGAGCGAGATTGCTCCCGGATGACAGGGGTTTTTCCGCGAAAGAAAGGAATATGGCGACGTGATCCGGCGCCGACTTGAGTCCATGTAAAAGTTCGTACTTGCGCCCAGCAGGAAAGTCCAGAAACGCTTCATTGAAACCGCTGGTCTGGTAAAAGCTCCTACTCGGATCCGTTCGTCCGCCGGTGAACCGCACCAGGTTATCCTCCATGGAGCAGGCGCTGGAACAGCTCGTAAGCCCGCCCGCACACAACGCTACCAAGCTCAACCACTCCATCACCCCAGCAGCCCTGGGAAAGGCGCGGGCTCGGTCTCGAATGGGAAACATGCCTAGTGTCCTGAGTCTGTGAATCGTAGAACAATTCGGGGCGGAGCTGTGGGGTGCGCAAGGGGTGCGGGACACTAGGGCGGACGCGAAGCGGACGCGGGGGGACGGATTTGCGAGGCAAATCCGTGGGGGGTGCTTCAGCACCCCCCAACGATAAACTAGTGTCCTGTCCGGCGAAGCCGGCGGCGCGAAGCGCCGGTCCGCAATTCTGGAAGGAATTGCGGAGACAGGACACTAGGCGGCCTGCACTTTAAGTGCGCAAGCGAGCCGGCTCAAGAAATTATGCCGCGCCGTCCAGCCAGCCCATGACTACGCTTCGCTCAATCAGCGTTGAAATCACATCCTCCATGCGACTCACTTCGCGAGCGTTGAACGGGCGGAGGCGACGGCCGGCTTCAAAGACCGCGGTGAGAGCTCCGTGTGCGGACATGGGCACCATAGCCAGACCGCGCGGGGCGGGAATGCACCGGCCAATCCTGCCTGCCATATAGCGACCTGCTTCCCCGGGCGTGGGCTCTGCCATGATGGTGCACCCGCTGCGAGCTGCCGCTAAGGTTGGGTCTTGGTCCATGAGCCTCTCTCCGAGCAATAGCTCGGTACCCGCGCCATGACCGAAAGTGGTGATTACCGCCGCCAAATCGGCACGTTGACGATGCACGAGCCCCACCTCAGCGCCCATGGCTTGGACCGCGGTGGAAAGCGCGAGTAACATTCCCTGGTTTAGGTCTTGCGCCTGGGAGAGCACTCCCACCGGATCGACGGTTGCGACGCGCAGCGTGAGCCGCGAAGGACGCTCCGCCTCCTGTGCGGATACCTCGGCACCTTCCGCTGCGGCTGGCGGCGGCGGCGGTATGCTCGATGGACCGCCGGCACGCTCTTCAACCCGAGAGCTCAAGGAGGCGAGCTCTGAGATGACTTGGTACAAATCGGTTTCGGGCAGTCCCTCAATGGCATCCAGGCCTCGCCAGACGTTCCACGTCTCGTGTCGAACGAAAGAGCCCGGGGGGACCTGTCCACTCGCCACCCCGCCGAGCAGCTCGGAGTAGGAAATGGGTCCTATCGCCACGATCCCGTTGGTGGCAAACCAGCGTCCCGTCGCGCCAGCACCCCCGCGCGTCATCAGCCTCCCGTGCATCACCTCGCCCCTTGGGGTAGTCGGTACAATGTAGCTGGAATCACACGGGTAACCACAATCTAATACTATCACCTTCATTTCAATACACGTCAAGCGTTTCTTCTTTACGTCATTTCATCGCTTTCAATGTCCACTTCTCAAATCGGAAAAGTATGGCTCGTCGGCGCCGGGCCAGGCGATCCCGGCCTCATTACGGTTTATGGGCGGGAGGTTCTTCAGGCGGCGGAGGCGGTCCTCTACGACGCGCTCGCCCATCCCGCGCTCCTCGAGCTCTGCCCGGGCGCCGAGCTTCACGATGTGGGCAAGCGTTATGCCCAGGATTCCCCATCGCAGGAATCCACCACCAGGCTCCTCATCCAGCTCGCGCAGTCGGGCAAACGCGTGGTGCGTCTGAAGGGCGGCGACCCCTTGCTCTTCGCCCGCGGCGCCGAAGAGGCATTGGCCCTGGCGGAGGCTGGCATCCCGTTCGAAATCGTGCCCGGAATCTCCTCACCGGTTGCCGCCGGGACTTACGCTGGAATTTCGCTCACCCACCGCGACCTCTCCTCGAGTGTGACCTTCATCACTGGAAGTGATCGCAAGGGCAAGGAATGGTCCCAGGAATCCTGGCGAAAGCTGGCAACCGCTACGGATACCATTTGCGTGCTGATGGGGACACGACGGATACGAGAGATTGCAGCGGCGCTCATCGAAGGGGGTCGCCCGCCCTCCACGCCGGTGGCGGTGGTGCAGTGGGCGGCGCGCGCTGAGCAACGCGTGGTGATCGCGGAGCTCGATGGCATCGCCAAGGCGGTTATCCAGGCGGGAATCGCCAACCCCAGCGTGGTCATCGTCGGCGAGGTGGTGCGCCTGCGCGAAAAGCTCCGATGGTACGATACGCGTCCGCTCTTCGGCAAAAGAATTTTGGCTCTGCGCCCCGAAGAGCAATCTGCCAACACCGAGGACGCGATCCGAAGACGAGGCGCACAAGCGCTCATTTTCCCCATTATCGAGATCAGGGGGCCGCCGGATCTAGAGCCGGTGCAGCGAGCCGCTCTAAAGCTCGAAGGTTATGACTGGGTATTATTTACCAGCGCCACCGGCGTGACTCACTTTATTCGAGTTCTGGAGCAGCTCGGTCTCGATGCTCGTGCGTTCAAAAGCGCCAAGGTGGCGGTCATCGGTCCGAAAACTGCCGAAGTCCTGCGAAGGTGTGGAATTCGCGCCGATTTGGTCGCGGGCGAGGCGGTGGGGGAGTCGTTGGCCGCCTCGTTGTTGCAAGCAGCACCGCTCAAGAGGGTGCTATTGCTGCGCGCGCGGATTGGGCGGCCGGAGCTCCCCGAAGCGCTGCGCAGGGCGGGAGTCAATGTGGATGTCGTAGCGACCTACGAGACACGGCCGACCGCCGGCGAGCGAGCCCGCCGGCTGGTGGAGCTCTTCGAGCAGGCTAAGGTGGATGTTGTCCTGTTCACGGCAAGCTCTACGGTTCGTGCGCTAGTGGATCTACTCGGAGATCGCGCTCCAGAGCTGCTCTCCGCGGTGACCCTCGGGGCTATTGGACCTGTGACCGCACAGAGTTGCAGAGACTCAGGCTTGC
>DASXTY010000626.1:0-8634 GCA_036505155.1 Polyangiaceae bacterium
CAGCTTCTACGTCGGCGAGGAGATGGGTAAGAACTTCGCCTGCGACTTTTTCATCCCCAGCGAGAAGCTTGGCACCACTCGCATGCCGGTGGTGGTGGGCGATCGCACCTCGCTCAGCCTGGTCATCCCCCCGGGCGCCAAAGGCTTTGTCGAGCTCCCCGGACAGCCGAAGGTGACGCTCGACGAGGCACGCGGCAGGGCTCAGCCAAGCGCTGAAGTGAGCGGAGGTCATCAGATCGCGTTTGGGGGTGGAGCCAAGGCCAGGATAGAGCACGGCGGTTTCGTATTTCAGGTGGCCGCCGTCAACGCCGGCAAGCCCCTCAAGCACGGAGTGGGCGCGGGTATGGATTGGACGGTGATGATGTATTTCGGCCTGTCGTTTTTGGCCCACGCGGGCGTCATCGCAGCGATGGCCTTCTTCGTGCCGCCGATGGGGCTCACCGACGACGAAGGAATCGACAAGGATCAGCTGTATTTGATCCAGCAGTACCTGAAGAGCGCGGCCGAACGCGAACAGGAAGAGAAGGAGACGGAGGTGGTTGCCGAGGATGCCGACAACAAGGAAGGCGGCACCGGAACGCGAGCCAAGGGCGAAGAAGGCTCGATGGGCAACCCCACCACCAAGGCCGTCAACAAGAGGTATGCGGTGCAAGGTCCGAAGGACAATCCCGATCCGCATATCGCCCGCCAAGCGGCGCTCCGCGAAGCTCAGGAGTTCGGGATGATCGGCATCTTGAACACGGGAGCTGCCGGCGATCCGAACGCGCCCACCGCACCGTGGGGTCGCGACGATTCACTCGGACAGGACGAGATCAGCGCGCGCGGCAACATGTGGGGTGACGAGATCGGTGACGCCTTTGGAGCCGGTGGTCTGGGCCTTTCCGGCATCGGTGAAGGTGGCGGTGGTCGCGGTGAAGGTATCGGGCTCGGCAACATCGGTACCCTGGGGCACGGCGCAGGCACCGGAACCGGTCAGGGCTTCGGCGCCGGACACGGCCGCTTGGGCGGCTCCCACAAGACCCGAGCACCGCAGGTTCGCATGGGCGCAACCCAGGTCAGTGGGCGACTCCCGCCCGAAGTCATCCAGCGTATCGTGCGGCAGAACTACGGCCGATTCCGGATGTGTTACGAAGGCGGGCTGTCGCGAAATCCCAACCTAGAAGGTCGCGTTTCGGTGCGCTTCATCATCGGCCGGGACGGTTCGGTTTCGAACGTTTCGAACGGTGGGTCGGACCTCCCCGACAGCGCCGTCGTAAGTTGCGTGATTCAGGCCTACTATGGCCTGAGCTTCCCGCAGCCCGAAGGCGGAATCGTGACCGTCGTCTATCCGATCATGTTCAGCCCTGGATAAGCGGCCGACCTAGCGGTTCCGGCTGTCCCGGCACGTTTGGTCAGTTGAGGTGGAGAGGTTGGGTCCGTGTCGGCACATTGAAAAAAAGTGGCCTGCCGAGAATACGCCACGCGGCCATTTAGGGGTCCGGCGGAGCGATGCTTGCCTACATCGGCGCACATGGTTTCGGTTCTTGAAGCCGGGCGGCGGATCGTCCGCGCTGGTTCGAATCGTCAGCTGAGAAACCACGACAAATTCCAGAGCAGTCGAGGTAAGGTCCGCTCCTGATGCGCCTTTACTTCGCCAGTCGCGTCCGCCTATGCTCGAAGACCCTTGCGACGCATAGGATGTCCATCCTGGACGATCTCGGACGTGCCTGGGTCGTTGATGGCTCGGGTCTGACTGACCGGAATTTGTCGCCAGGAAGGCTCGAATGCGGACGGGGGACACCCCCAGAACAGCGAACAGGGAAAAGTTGACCATGAATTTTTGGCGAGTTTACACAGGCGCCCTTCTATTGAGCGGGTTTGTGGCACTTGGGTGCAGCCGCGATCACATCGAGGCCATCAACCTGGCCAACGAGGGGGATCAATCCGTGAAGGTCAACGTGGAAGGTGCGATCCAAAAATACGAGCAAGCCGCCCAGCTCGACCCCTCGAACCATCGCATCCTCTGGAAGCTGGCGGTGGCCCACGAGAAAAAAGAGGACTGGGAGAAGATGGCGGGCACCCTTTCCCGGGCCGTGCAGGTGGCGCCGGACTTTGCTAATTACTGGTTCAAGCGCGGCTACGCCCTGATCAAGCAAGCTGAAGGTGGCAACCCGGACGCATACGAGCAAGCCAAGGAGCCACTGAAAAAGTGCATCGAGAAGGACACCAACCTGGCTGAGTGTTACCACTTCCTCGGCGAAGCCAGCTTGTGGACAGACGACGAGCAAACAGCTCTCGAGAATTATACCAAAGCCATCGAACATGACCCCCGGGTCGCGTATTTCTATCCGCCGCTCGGCGAGCTCTACATCACCCTGCGCTTCTACAAGGAAGCGGAGGCCGTTTTGCAGGAGGGCACGCGGATCGTCGTGCCGAGCGAGCACACCAGCCCCAACCTCTATGGCATGTACATCCTGCTTTTTATGACCGCGCAAGCCAAAGATGACAAAGCCACCATGGTCGCCGTCATGGAAAAGGCACAGCAAGTGGCCGGCGATACCCACCCCGAGATCTCGTTCAACCTCGGTAGCACGTATGCGGTCATGGATCCGCCGCGCAAGGAGCAAGCGTTGCGGTTGCTCAATTCATTCTCCAAGCGCGCGTGTCGGGGAGCAAACGCGGCCAAGTTCAAGGAGCAATGCGAAACGGCAAACGGCTTGATACAGAAGCTGGGGATGTGACCTTGCGTCCCTCCGGCCTTAAGGGGGCGAATTGTGTCGCCATAGAGTCTCCGATCAGGAGACTGGATTCGAGCTTGTATTTCGAACAGCGGCTCCGCTCAGAGCAGCGGAGCTCTCAGGCCCGGCGAGCCGCACCCGCGTTCTCGCCCTGAAAAGGGATCGCCCCAGAGAATGGACCTAGAGCAGCTTCTGAACCAACTGGAGACACACCACGACTGGTACGGTGTGGTCGAGGCGCTCGAGCAGAGCATCGCGGCCACCGATGATGCCGGGCGGAGGGCGGAGTTGCACCTGAGACTCGGCCGACTTTTGCAAAGGCGGTTCCTGCAGGGCGTCAAGGCCCTGAAGCATTTCCAGGATGCTTTCAAGCTGAACCCGTCGTTGATGGAAGCTTTGGCCGAGGCGCGCGGGATCTATTGGGAGCTCGGCAAGCTCAACATGGTGCAGAAGCTGCTTGAGCTGCAGCTCAAGAACACGCGCGACAGCACCGCTGCGAGTCGGTTGTATCGCGAGCTCGGTGACGTGCTCTGCGATCAGGGCGACTATGACCGGGCCACCGAGGCGTACGCCAGGGCATTGCAGAGCTCGGACGGCCAAGCGGCGAACATCGGACAGCTGCTGGAGGACGTCCAGGTAAGTCCCGACGATTGGCAAGAGCGCATCGGCTTCTTGCTCAGGACGGGGCATGAGGCCAGCGACGGCCCGCAGAGAGCTGCGGCATTCCTGCGAGCTGCGCGGATCGCCCGCCGCTACGCGCCCGAGGAAATGGAAGGGATCTTAGGGCAGGCGTACGGCGCTGATCCGTTGAGCACCAGCACCGGTGTGCTGTACGAGGGACTGCTGTCCGAAACGCAGCGCACCGAAACCATCCTCAGCGTCCAGCGCGAGCTGCTCAACGGCATCTCGGATCCCGGTCGTCGTGCGGAGCTCGCATTTACCTTCGGCACGCGCTGGGCGCTCCGGCACCAGAACCTTGAAATAGGGGCGCAGATGCTGGAGGAGGCTCTTCGTCTCGATCCAACTCGCGAAGCCGCGTTTGCATTTCTGCGTGACGTCTACGGTGTGCGGGGCGGCGACTGGGATCGCGTCATCCTGCTGGCCGACGAGGTCGCCGATCGCGCGGGAAACAATGCCGCAGCAGCATATTTACTGGCTGAAGCGGGCAACGCCGCATGGCGGGAGCAAGGCGACCTCACCCGGTCGCGCAAGCTTTTCGAGCGATTGGCCAGGATCGACGGTGAGCACCCGGCCCTCAGAGCCTTCGAGACTCAAATTGGGGAGCGCCTGTCAGGGGCTGTTGCGCCCCCGGCGAGAGCGCCGGCTCCCGCACCGGCTGCCGCTGCACCGGTTGCCGCATCGCCGGTTGCCGCCGCACCGGTTGCCGCCGTTGCGCAGACCAGAACCGCCCCGGTGCGACAGCAACCCGTAGCGGTTCCTGTGGCTCAAGACGACGGAGCGGGCGAGCCGGAACCGTCACCCCCTCCGCCGAGCGACACCGCTTCCAGCGAACCCCGGCCGCGGGCTTATCCGTCCGGTCAGCGCCCGGCAGTGACGTCCCACGAGCCGTTGAGCGAATCCGAAGTCGATGAGATCAGAAATAAGCTGGCCGAGCACGAAGCTTCCAAGCGTTTCCACGAATACGTCAAGGTGCTAGTGCAACTTGGAGACGCGGTGGCGGATCCGATGGAGCGCGTCAACGCGTATCTTCAGGCGGCGGATCTTTACGTCAACAAATTCGTCAACCAGGCTGAAGCGCTCAAAGTGTACGAAAAGGTGCTCGAGGTCGACCCCGGGCATCCCGACGCGGTGGCGTACCTGCGCCAGACTTACGAGAAGCGTCGCGACTGGGAAAAGCTTATCCAGCTCAGCCGGCGGGAGGCCGAGCAGCTTCCAGCGGGACCGGAAAGGGCAGCGGCATTCAAGCAGGTCGCCCTGGTGGCGACGGAGCGGGTCAAAAAGCCAGAAATCTGCGTCGAGCTATGGGCAGTGGTGTTGGAAAATGACGCGGACGATTTGGATGCGCTGAACGCTCTGGCGCAACTCTACGAGCGCTCTCGCGAATACGAGCGTTTGGCGAATGTTCTGGAAAAGCTCTCCGAGCTCACCTACGACACCAACGAGCGCATCGCGTTGCTCAACAAGTTGGGGCAGGTGTTGGGAGACCGACTCAAAGACGATGCGCGCACCGTGGAGGCTTACCGTACGCTGCTCACACTTCAGCCGGACGACCGGCGTGCGCAAGAGCAGTTGAAAAAGCGTTACATTTCGCTGGGGATGTGGGACGAGCTCGAGGTTTTCTACGCGGACACCGGCAAGTGGGACGAGTTCATCCGTGTGCTCGAGAGTCAGGAAACGCGCGCCACCGACAACCCGCAGCGCATTGGGATGCTGATGAAGATTGCCGAGCTGTGGATGACGCAGAAAGGCAAGCCGGACCGCGCCGCTCGCTCCTACGAAAAGGTTCTGCAACTGGAGCCGAACAACCTGGAGGCGGCAGAGCAGCTCATTCCACTCTACACCAGCGGGAACAACCCCAAAGGCCTGGTGGGCGCCATCGAAGTCAAGCTGAACCACAGCGAAAATCCCGAAGAGCGACTGGAGCTATTGCGGCAGGCTGCGTCGCTTTATGAAAGCCGTCTGAACGACAAGGCCAAGGCGTTTGAACGCTATTTGTCTTCGTTCGAAATTTCGCCGGGCGATGACCAGAGCTTGAGCGACATGGAACGGGCCGCGCAAGCCACCGGCCGTTGGGAAGACGTGGTCAAGAGTTACCGTTCGGCCATAGCGCGCAGCGAATCCGAACAAGACATGTTCGTAACCAGTCTGCTCAGGTTACGGCTTGGCAGGGTCTTGGTGGAGGAAGTGCAGCGCGTGGATGAGGCGCTCATCGAATTCCGCACCGTCTACGACAGCGAACCAGATAATGCGGAAGCGCTGGCTGCTCTGGAGAACCTCTACCGGCAGACGGAGCGCTGGCAGGAGCTTCTGGATGTCTATTCGAAGAAACAGACGCTCACTGGCGATCCCGATCAAAGAAAGCAGATTTTCTACGAGATCGCCCGGCTCTACCAGTCGCAAATAGGGGCCCCCAACCGGGCCATCGAGACCTACCAGTCGGTACTGGAGGAAGATCCCACGGATGCGGTTGCGCTCGAAGAGCTCGATCGGCTGTATCAGCAAACCGAAAGCTGGGATCAATACGCGGACGTTCTGCGCCGTCGCATCGAGCTCGACGTTAACGAAGGGCAGCTGGTGGACCTCAAGTTCCGCCTGGCCCGCACCCAGCAGCGTTTGAGCGATCACGCCGGCGCGCTGGAAAATTACCGGGAAATCCTGTTCTTAGACTCAGATCACGAAGGCGCGCGCGAAGCCCTCGAACAATTACTCAAGAGCCGAACTCTTCGCGCGGAAGCGGCCGCCATCCTGGAGACCATCTACGAAAACCGCGAAGACTGGGAGCGGCTCATCAACGCCCTGGAGATCTTGAGCGCTTCGACCACCGAAGCCGATCGGCGTGTTCAGTTGCTCCGTAAGGTTGCGGTGACTGCGGCCAGTCGTCTCGGCGCGGTGGACCGCGCCCTCGACGCGCAGGCGCGCGCCCTGCAAGAGGATCCTTCGCTCCCTGATTCGCGGGTTGAGCTCGAGCAGTTGGCGGAGCAGGGTGGAGCTTGGGACAAGCTCATCGAGATTTACACGGGGATCGCCGGACAGCTCGACGATCCCGGCCTCGCCCGCGAATATTGGATGCGGCTGGCCAGCATCCAGGAGCGATTGAGCCGAGTGGACGCAGCGGCCGAAAGCTATCAAAAGGTTTTGGCTCTCGACCCGGCGGACGTCGAAGCGCTGACCGCCATGGATGCTCTCTACGGTGGCAGCGGACATTGGGACGAGCTCATCGGCGTTTTCCGGCGACGTCTCGACCTTGCCATGGACAATGCCGAGCGCGAGGCGCTGTACGCGCAGATGGCGCAGGTCTATGAGGAAAGGCTCAAGAAGCCGGACGAGGCGATTGCAGCTTACCGAGAAGTATTAGCCATCGATCCGACGAGCCAGGTCGCGCTGAGCGCGCTGGATGGGTTGTTTACCCGCCAGCGCATGTGGGTGGATCTGGCTGAAAACCTGGACATCCAGATGGGCCTGGCCGACACCGACCAAGCCCAGCTGGCGCTGATGCTGCGGCTGGCCACCTTGCGCGAACGCGAGATGGGCGAGGTCGAAGCCGCCATTGAAGGCTACCGGCAAGTGCTGGACCGCGATTCAGCGAATCAAGCTGCGCTGGCCGCTATGGAGCGTCTGAGTCAGGACCCGGCCCACGCGTTGCACATCGCGGAGATTCTCGAACCATTATATCGGACCCAGGGAGACTTCCGAAAGCTCATCAGCGTCCACGAAGTTCAAGTGCGCTACACCGATGATCCGCATCGAAAAGTCGACCTGTTGCACCAGATTGCCGAGCTCTATGAGGACGCGGCGGGAGACGTGAATGCGGCGTTCGACACCTATTCCCGGGCGCTCGCCGTGGAGCCGGCTCATGAGGCGACCCAGCAAGGGCTGGACCGCCTCGCACGTGCAACCGGCCGGTTTCAAGATCTGTCCAAAGTTTTCGAAGAGCTGGGGGCCGCGCAGACCGATCCGGAACTGGGAAGCCAGCTCTATACTTTTGCGGCGCGAGTACTGGAACACGATGTGCGCGACGTGAATCGGGCCATCGAGCTCTACCGCAAAGTGCTGAGCATCGATCCGGCGAATCTGCAAGCGGCGGATGCGCTGCAGACGCTATTTCAGGCTACCGAGCGCTATGCGGACATGTCGATCATTCTGCAACGCAAGGCTGAGATGCTGCAGGACATCGACGAGCAAAAGGAAGCTCTCTACCAATCGGCGATGCTGGAGCAGGACCTGCTCGAGCGCAAGGAGAGCGCCATTGCCGTGTACCTGAAGATCCTGGAAATTGACCCTGAGGATCTGCGCAGCATCGACGCGCTCATCAATCTGTACCTGGCTCTGTCCCGCTGGGAGGAGCTCTTGGGTGTCTACTCCAAGAAGGCTGACTTGGTGATGGACACCTCAGAAAAGAAGCTCATCCTGTATCAGGTCGGCGCGGTGTACGAGCGGGAGCTCAACGACGTGGGGCGAGCCATCGACACCTATCAGCGCGTGTTGGAGCTGGATCCGGACGATCTCACGGCTCTGGGGCGCCTGGATGTTCTGTACCAGACGGCCGGCAACTGGCAGGAGCTCTTGAGTGTCTTGATGCACGAGGCCGATCTCACATCCGATCCGGCAGAAGCGGTTAGCTTCCAATATCGGATTGCGGAACTTTACGAGAAGCACCTGAACGACGTGGATCGGGCGGTGGAGTTATATCGTGACATCCTGAATATCCAGTCAGACCATGAGCCCACCCTGGATGCGCTGGAGGGAATCAAGAGCGGCGAACGCGCGCCGCTCGGGGCCGCCGCCGTTCTGGAACCCGTCTACGAGGCCATGGGTCAATGGGAGAAGCTCATCAGCGTGCTAGAAGTTCAGTCGCGCTACGCCGACGATCCTTTCGCACAGGTGGACCTCCTGCACCGAATCGCTCGGCTCTATGAGGAAAGCCTCGGCGATCATCACCGCGCGTTCGATACTTATGCGCGGGCGGTAACCGTTGACAGTCAAAACGAGGACTCACTGGGAGCTCTTGAGCGGTTGGGCATGCTCATCGAACGATGGCCGGCGGTGGCGCAGCTGTACGACTCGGAGGTTCAAAAACTCCAGGACCAGCCCGACCGACTGGTGGAGATGGGTCTGCGTGCGGCACAGGTCTACGAAGTTCAGATCGAGGACTTGGACAGCGCGGTTTCGCGATACCGTCGGGTGCTTGAAGCCGATCCCGAAAATCAGAGCGCCGTGCGCTCGCTGGATCGGCTCT
>DASXTY010000627.1:0-5245 GCA_036505155.1 Polyangiaceae bacterium
CGGTCGCATGCGCGAGGAATCACCGATCGGTATCGGCTTCAAGCTCGAAGCATCGCCTTTCACTCGGAGCACCGCCAGATCGCTTTTGGGATCGGTCCCGACGAGCTGCGCTTCCAACTGACGCTTATCTGAAGTGAGAACCGTGATTTCTCGGGCATCGTCCACCACGTGATTGTTGGTGAGGATCACTCCATCTTTGGAAACGATGACACCCGAACCAAGGCCGCGTTGTTCGGGTAGCGCCCTGCCGAAGAAACGGCGAAGGAGCGGCTCACTGAATGCGCTTTGCGACGCCTTGGTCATCGAGATGCTCACCACGGAGGGGAGCACCTTTTCCACCACGTCCGCCATGGACGAGGGGTCACGTGCACCCGGTAGCGGAACCGGATGGGCGCGCGTCGGCTCTCGATCGATCGCGGTTCGCTCTTGCTGAGCCTTGGACGCCGGATCGGTGTGGCCCTTACAGCCGACTACGGTCAGGGCTGAAGCCAGGGCAACGGCAGCGGCGCGCTGTGTGGGTCGCCCCCAATTCGGGAGCCTGGGAGGAATTTTGCTGCTGCGGGGACCTTTTATCAGTTTCTCTAGAGTCACTTTAACGCTCCTTCGCGAGGGGCCAAGCGGCCCCCTTCGCGGGCTCGCGACCCCCCCTGAGTGGGCAAACACGCGACGTTTCCCTGATGTTCCCGCGGCCTCCATGGGTCCCGTTGCAGTTTCCCGCTTTAGGTCGCCGGGTCGGGGATCGAGGGGGCTGGATTGCCCCCGATCCAGGCTAAAGTGCCGCCGCGGGATGGGCAGCGCAAGCGCCCGACCCGGTCTTCACGATTGGCTATGATGAACGCCTTCGAGAGTTACGACGTCGCCGTAGTGGGCGGCGGTCCAGTCGGCGCCGCCGCCGCGATTGCATTTGCGCATCAGGGCGCCAGCGTCGCGTTACTGGAGGCAGACCCGCGGGCCGCGCGGCGGTTCGCCGGAGAGTGGATTCATCCGCCCGGAGTCGCCGTCCTCGAATGGCTTTGCAAAAAGGAGCTCGAGAATACGAACCCGTGTCGGGGCACGGGCTTCGTAATTTTCGGCGACGACGGCGGTGATCCGGTAAGGCTCCCTTACGCTTCAGGAAATGCGATGGCGCTCGAGCACGAACGCATCGTGGAGGTTTTGCGCGAGGCTGCCGGCGGCTTCAAAGGAGTTCACTATCTCTCCGGACATCGGGTGGTTTCGGTTCAGGGGCGAAACCTGGTGGTGGAACGAAAGCCCGGGAAGATTCGACATGAGATCCGGGCGGAGCGCGTTCTCGGAGCCGACGGCCGGTCATCCATCGTGCGACGGTGTTCGGGGTTCGAAGAAAACAGCACGCCGCTATCGTACATGGCTTCGGCTGAGCTCCGGGGTGTAGAGCTCCCCTTCGAAGGAATGGGGCACGTAGTTCTTGGCGGTCCCGGCCCGGTGCTCCTCTATCGAATCGATGCCGAGCGCATTCGTGCGTGTCTAGATGTGCCCTGCCAGAGCCTTCCGGCCGGCGCGGGAGCGCAATTTTTGTGGAAGTCCTTCGGGTCGGTTCTGCCCCGACAGCTCCGGGGCTCGTTTCGGCAGGCCCTGGAGCGCGGTCCGGTGCGTTGGGCCAACAATCGTTTTCGGCCGCGCACGGACTTTGGGGTTGAAAATATTTGGCTGGTCGGGGACGCCGTCGGGCACGTGCATCCGCTCACGGCCATCGGGCTCACGGTAGGCCTTTTGGATGTCGCATGCGCCGCCCGGACGACAAGCTTGAAGGAATATGCGGCTGAACGACAAAGCTATGTTCCGGAGCTATTGGCCAATGCCCTGTACGCGGTGTTTTCACAAAAGGACAAGAGCGCGCTCAGCATGCGCAGGGCACTGCTCGAGCTCTTGCGCGGCAGCGAAAGTCAGCGAAAATGTACGATGGGGATTCTGATGGGCGATGCCGAGGGCGCGCTGGATTTCGCGCGGGCCTTTTTGAGGACCGCCGGGGGCGCGGCGGAGGCTCGGCTCTCGGAGGTCGTGGCGCAGGGGCGCTGGCTTGCCATTCCGAGCGCGCTTTTCGACAATGCTCGATGGCTGGAGTGGCCGTCGGCCGCGGTTTTACCCAGGCCCTTCCGAGACCCCTGGCGCCGCCGCAGCTCGCCCTCTTCCCCCTGGCGAAAGGCGGTCCGAATACCGCTAAATGGGGCCCGTCCAATCAAGATCGAAGCCTTTGGACGAGATTCGATGATAGATCCAGCCTGGGTTCGTACTCCGGAGCGGATGACCGCCTTGAAGAACAACAGCTCGAGCGACTGGGAATGGTGCGAGCGTACCTTGCGAGACGTTTCGCGCACGTTCTCTGAGCCGATTCGCCTCCTGCCGGAAGAGCTCGGGCGAGCCCTCACCCTGGGTTACCTCCTGTGTCGCGTGGCCGACACCATCGAAGATCTACCCAACCTCGGGCGTGAGCAACGGAGCGAGATGTTCGCCGTGTTCTTGCAGGTGCTCGAGGGGCGGTGCTCGGCGAGCGAGCTCGAACGGTATTTTCAGGCTGACTCCGCCTCCCCCGAAATGGAGCTCGCGTGCAATGTGTCGACCGTCTTACGCGTCTTCGACCAACAGCCCGAGCAGTTTCATGGGCCCACGCGTCGCTGGGTTGGCGAGATGACGCATGGCATGCGCTTGTACACCGAACGCCCGACGGGTCCGGACGGCATCATTGCGCTCTACACGCTCGAGGATCTGGAGCGCTACTGCTACTTCGTGGCGGGGACCGTGGGACATTTGGTGACCGACTTGTTCGTGAGTCACCTCGGGGAGCGCTCGCCGAGCCGGCTCGAATCGGAGCTGCGCGAACACGCCGAGGCGTTTGGCATTGGGCTTCAGCTGGTCAACATTCTGAAAGACGTCACCGACGATTTCGAATGCAATAAGTCATATATTCCGCGGAGCTTGAGCGCGGCGCAGGGGCTGAGCCTCCCCGATTTGTTCGATCCGGCGCACCGGCGCGCGGCTCACGCAGTGGTGGCGCCAATTTTCACGCGGGCCCGCGCGCACCTCGATCGCGCATTGACTTATACGCTCGCCGTCCCAGAAAAACAGGATAAGCTCCGGCTCTTTTGTTTGCTCCCCTTGTGGATGGCGGTGCGGACACTGATGCTGGCTCGCGGGAACGACGACATGTTCACCCCTCTACGCCCGGTCAAAATCTCCCGCCAAGAAGTGGCTCAGATCATTGCCGAATGCACTCGCCACGCGCGCGACGATGCGGTTTTGCGCGGCCGTTACGCGCGGCTCTGGAGCGAGCCACATGAAACCTTCGAGGCGCAGCGCTCGGTGGGCTGAGCCATCCAGCGTCTGCGAGATTCAGATCGCCGCTTGCAGTGCGAGCGTTATGATCAGCGCCTGTTCGACGCGTCGCATCTCTTCCCGATCGAGGGTGCCCACTCGCCCCTTCAGTCTCACTCGATCGATCGATCGCAGCTGATCGCCCAGGGCGCGCGCCGGCTTACCCTTGACCGTGACCAACGCCTCCCCGGGGAAACAGTGGTCCACGTTGCTGCTGAGAGGGACGACGACCACGCGCTGTGAAAACTGATTCATTGCGTCGTTCGAAACCAGCACCGCCGGTCGTGTCTTTCGAATCTCGCTCCCCAACACAGGGTCCAGGCGGACCCAGCACACGTCCCCGCGTCGGGGGGGTAACCGCCCGCGGGGTTTCGCTCGCGTTCTCACTCTGGCCACGCTTCCATTTCCGTGAGTGCCCACTCATCCGCTAGCTTCCTCCGCCACGGCTCACTGGCCGCCTGCCGATAAGCGTCCGCTAGCTCCGCCTCACTAGGCCCCAACCGGGCCCTCAGTGCCTCAGCGATGAACGCGCTGATCTTCTTGGGAGCCGCCCGACTCTTAAGCCTGGCGTAGAGCTCCTCCTCGAGGGTGATGTTGAGATGAATCATAGTGTATTGAATACAGGATCCATGAGCGCGGGACAAGGGGCGAAATGAGGCTGGTCTAAGTTTAAGGCCGCTCGCAGAGCTTTGTGTGCCGCGCCAAGGCCCAGGTTGGGAAGTAATTCTTGTAGAGAGTGTAATCGAGCACCGCCGTTCCGAAGAAGACGCCCGCCGGCGCCTGCGTTGGCCACGACCCGTCCGGGAGCTGTTTTGAACCGAGCCACCGAACCGCTCGCATAACCGGAGCGGAAGCGGGAGCCTCGCCCGCTCCGAGCAGGGCGAGCAGTGCCCACGCGGTGTTGGACGCCTGACTCTCGCTGTGTTCGACGTAGTGCCCCGTCATGGCGCTCGTGTAATGTTCACCCCATCCGCCATCAGCCTTTTGTTTGGAGAGCAGCCACTTTACGGCGCGTCGCAGCGTAGGGTCGGCGCTCCGCCGGCCCGCTGCGTGAAACGCCTCTACGACATGAAAAATGGCGTAGGTGAAATGAATACCCCAAAAGCCCGCCCAGGACCCGTCGGGCCGCTGCTGGCTCCCGAGGAAGTGGATAGCGCGACGGATCGAGCTTTCGACTTTTCCCATGATCGCCCGGCTGAGGAGGGGGCTACCCTCTTCGGTTCGGGCGGTGCGCGCGCGAGCGAGCGCACTAACGCAAGAGGCGGTGCACTCCACGTATGACCGCTCGGTCATGCATTGTCCGAACATTTCCGATGGGTTCAGGGCTTCGAGAAACGAGCCGGCGCGCCGCCGCTCATAGGTGCCGAAACCTCCGTCTTGATTTTGACGGGCCAGCACGAAGGTGATGGCTTTTTGAATGAGCCCGTCGGCGATCCGAAGAGCGCTGCTCGGCGCGAGCGCCGGGTCGGCATGCATCTCGAGAATCGCCGAGAGCGCTTCTGCGGTGCAGTCGCTCACCGGCCAGCGATGCGCGCCATCAGAGAAGCAAAAGCCGCCGAGCACCGGATCGCGTCGCTCCCGCTCCCGACCCTCGAGCTCCTCTTTCATCTGGGTGTTGCGGAGAAAGCCATAACCTTCAAGCATCGGCTGCCTTTGACGCCATGGCTCGGGCGCCTCCAATGCGGCGCGCAGAACAAATGCGGTGTCCCAGGCGTTGGAGCGCGCTCCGGCGTAACGAATGCCTTTGTCTTCGTCCTCCCAGCGCCAGGCTTCCAGGCCGGCAATACATCGCGCAAGCTCGGGATGATGGGGATCGGATGCGTGAATTGCCAAGCAGCTCAAAAGGCCGTTCACCGGCGAAAGCGCCTGATAACGGCTCGCGCGCATCTCGTAGAGGATTCTCTCCAAGCAAAAG
>DASXTY010000628.1:0-2292 GCA_036505155.1 Polyangiaceae bacterium
TTCAAGGACGCGCAGAACGACTCGCTGGTGCAGCGAGCCCAGGTCGAGGAGCTGGTCAGCCAAAATATCGATCTATTGATTATCAGTCCCAAGGAAGCGGCGCCGCTCACCAAACCGGTCGCCGAGGCGTACCGGAAAATCCCGGTGATCGTGCTCGACCGCGCGGTGCTGGGCAATCAATACACGACCTTCATTGGCGCCGATAATCAGAAGATCGGCGCTGAAGCCGGGCGATGGGCGGTGCGCGCTCTCGGCGGCAAGGGTAAGATCGTCGAGCTCAAAGGATTGATGACCTCGACTCCAGGGCAGGACCGGCACAACGGGTTTCGACAGGGCATCGACCTCGGTAAACAGCCCGAGCTTCAGGTGGTTTTCGAAGCCGACATGCAATGGCTCGAGCCGAACGCGCGAAGCGAAATGCAGTCGGCGCTCGCAACCCACAAACACATCGACTTGGTCTACGCCCATAACGACCCAGGGGCGCACGGGGCATATCTTGCGGCGAAAGAGGCCGGGCGCACGGGTGAAATGAAGTTCATCGGAATCGACGCCCTACCGCACGAAGGTGTCGAATACGTGCGAGAAGCTATTTTGGACGTGACTTTCCTTTATCCCACTGGCGGTGAAGAAGCCATCGCGACCGCCGAGCGCATTCTACAGGGCCAACAAGCACCCAAGAAAATTGTGCTCGGTACTCGGATGTTCACCAAGTCCAACGTCGACCGGGGAGGCGAGGCAATTCCTTAAAGTTTCCAGACGTCAAACCAAAATTGGCGGCGTTGGAACTGCGCACCGATGATGCAAAAGTCTGGGCTGAAAGTTCTGGTAGCTCCGAACTCGCTCAAAGGCAGCCTGGATGCATTCGGAGCCGCTCGTGCCATCGCCGGCGGATTTGCTAAAGGCTGCCCGGAAGCAGAAATCGCCCAGCTTGCCATTGCCGATGGTGGGGATGCGACCGCACAAGTTCTGACCCGCGGGCTCGGCGGGTCGTTTCGTGAGGCCAACGTGACCGACGCGCTCGGGAGGCCCCAAAGGGCGTCCTGGGGACTCTTACCGGATGGGCAGACGGCGGTGATAGATGTGGCGTCGGCCACCGGGCTCGGCGCGCTCCAGCCCCACGAGCGCGATCCATTGAGGGCGACCAGTTACGGCACCGGCGAGCTCCTGCACGCCGCGCTCGATATCGGCTGCCGACGTCTCATTGTGGGTGTGGGCGGGAGCGCAACCGTCGACGGCGGAACCGGAATTTTGGAGGCGATGGGCGCGCGGCTGCTGAATAAAGACGGACAAGCGGTGGCGCGCGGCGGGCAGGGTCTCAGCTCGATTTGCAGTATCGATCTCGCCGCGGTCGATCCACGGCTGCGCACGGTAAAAATCACCATCGCTTGCGACGTGGAAAACCCGTTGCTCGGAGCCGAGGGAGCCGCGCGGATTTTCGGGCCGCAGAAAGGCGCCACTCCCGAGGTAGTGGATTTGCTGGAAGCGGGACTCGGTAGTTTCGCGGGGGTGCTGGAGCGACAATTCGGCGTCGATGTGCGCGCGCTTCCGCATGGCGGCGCAGCCGGCGGCATCGCAGCCACGCTGCACGCGGTACTCGGCGCGCGCCTGGAACGCGGAATCGACCTGGTGCTGCAGCAGCTCGACTTCGACAGCCGAGCAGCCGGCCGTGACCTGGTGATCACCAGCGAGGGCCAGGTCGATCGCCAGACGCTCGCCTTCAAAGGTCCTTACGGCGTTGCCCGAGCAGCCAGGCGGCTCGGCGTTCCCACGGTGATGGTGGTCGGAGCCATTTCACGTGAGCTCACCGCACCGGATTTAGAGCCATTCGACGCGGTATTTTGCTTGTGCCCCCGCCCCATGTCGCTCGAGGAAGCGATGCGGAATGCGGCTAGCTTGTTGGAAGCGACTGCCGAACAGATCGGACGGATGGCGCGAATCGCTCACTGCGGATGGAGCTCACCTCGCCCCTAATATTCGCACCTGCGATGCGTTGACCCATCCCCTGGCGGTTCCCCATTCCACGCGGTAGAGGCCGCCGCGTCGTTCGAGGACGTACACGTCGGCGCCTTCCGGGATACTGGAGCGTTCTGCGCCTGCCGCGCGCGCGCTGATTGGGGTTGCGGTTTCATCCAGCAGGGGCGCTTCGGCGGTGACCACCACCGCGGGCTCGGATGCGAGGCGAAAATGGCGCGCGCAGAGCGCGACACCCCCGCCCGTGACGAGCAAGAACGCTCCGGCGGCGCTGCAGATCGCGGCCGCCAGGCGCACCCGTGGCTGCGGAAGGAGCCACCG
>DASXTY010000629.1:0-1865 GCA_036505155.1 Polyangiaceae bacterium
CATCGTGTCGAATTGCCGCTTCATAGACCCCGGGCCCGGTTTCGGTGTGTAGACCCTCGAGCTCGATGTCGAACTCACCGAGCCCGTCCAGGATGTCGCGCATCAGCGCCGAGTCCTGCCCCGAGCGCACCCAGCTGTAGCCGAACATACCCGGATCCAGTGGAGTCAAGCCGCGAAAATTTTTTTCGTAAAGCGATTCGCGCGTCTCGCGGAAGAAGAAAAATTCGTACTCGGCAGAAAATCGGGCGGTAAATCCCAACGCCTCGGCGCGCTCGACCACGCGCTTGAGCAGCGAGCGGGGGCAAGCGGGATGGGGACGGCCAGCTCCGTCTCGAAAGTCGCAGAGCAGGACGCTCACTTCGGGCTCCCAGGGGTTTTTGCGAAGCGTGGTGGGATCCAGCACCGCGTGAATGTCCGGATATCCGGTGTGCCAGCCGGTGACCTCGACGTTGTCGTACAATACGTCGGCCATATCCCAGCCGAAAATTACATCGCAAAACCCGAAGCCCTTGGCCAGCGCGGATCGGAGCTTGTCCAATGAAACGTATTTCCCGCGCAAGATCCCGTCCAGGTCGAAGCCGCCGATTTTCGCGCGCCGCACGCCCTCGGCGCGGAGCTTTTCGACCAGCTTTTCCGCTGGGACACCGGGCTGCGCCGACGAAGCCGCACGGCGGCGGCGGGATGCCTTGGGTTTTTTCGAAGCCATTTCGAAGCTAATTCTGATTGAGTGAGACCCCCAGCGCCTCACGCAAGCTGAAGTAGCGCTCACTGGTGACGAAAGCCAAGAGGTCCTTGGTGAGCTCGCCCAGCGGACCTTCTTCCGATTCGAGTCGTCGCGCTGCGGTGAGCAGGTCATTGGACAAGACCAGGCCCACACGGCAAGCAGTCTTCTCGGTGGCAGCGCTCCACCGCTGTAAGTTGGTGCGTCCACCCTCCTCCACGAAGCGGAGGAAATACGCGCGGAGCGCATCCACTTGAGGCGGCTCCAGCACCGGTTCAATAGCCTTGGCGATGGGCGTCACGCGACGGCGCATATCTTCTGCAACCGGTAACCCCGGATTGCCAATGATGAGAGCGGCCAGAAATAGATCTTCGAGGTCGGGTACGGCGCTGAAAAGCTCTCGAACGAAATGCTCTTGCCGATACCAGCTCAGGTGTCGCCCCACCAGAAACGCGTGCTCGAGCTGACCCACGCCGGATAACACTCGCTTTCCGACCACGGTGATGGGAGGCACCGCGGGGATGAGCTCGTAACCCGTGTCCCGCTCCTTTTCCACGAAGATAGGCGGAGGAGCCAGCCCCAAAATCGCCGCACCCCAGGGGATAGCGCGCACAGCGGTGATGGTGGCGCGCGTGGGGTCCTGTTTGGTTTGCGGCGCCGGCCGATGCAGTTTGCCATCGCGACGGAGCGCGCTCACGCGTCCGAGCAGCACAGCGGGCGCGATAACGCCAAAAATGTGACCGGTGAGGAGCTCCTGCTCGGGGTGAATGAGGTGTTCGTACCAGCCGTCGGGGGTCACGCTGGCGCGCGGCGCGACCAGGGTGTGCGAGCGGTATTTTTCGAAACACGCTTTCTGGTCCGGATTGGCCGCTTGCAAAAGCACCAGAGCTTGCGCAGTACACCATTGGCGATCGACATCGCCGCGCGCCGCGTAGATGCGGTAGAGAGAGCGGATCGGCTCAGGCTTAGTCGGATCGCGACGCACGCGCCGCCAAACTTCTTCCGTGTCTTCGGTGGCTTGCTCCGCGGCGCCTTCCAGATCACTGAGGTCGATTTCCACGTTGACCGCAGCTCGGGCGCGCCGGAGCTCGTCCTCGAGCTCGTGGATGCGCGCTTCCAACTGTTCCACCCGCTTGAGCAACAT
>DASXTY010000630.1:0-1883 GCA_036505155.1 Polyangiaceae bacterium
CGGCTCGGCTTTCGGGTCACCCTCGCGGAGCTTTCGAAGCATGTCTTCGCTGCCGTATTTGCTGATGAAGAGCTCGTACATGGCGATCGCCTTGTCGTATTCACCGACTTGCTTGTAAGCGTACGCGCCATTCATGGCAGCCTCGGGGGCTTCATCGCGATCGGGCGCCGCATCCAGCGCCACCTTGTAGGCCGCGGCGGCGGCCCGCCATTTCTTGTCGCGCTCCGGCCCCTCCGGCATTTTCTCGGCGGCATCGTACAGCCGGCGCGCATCCAGATAAGCGACCCCTTGACGCACCGGTTTGCGAATCTTCTCCTCGGCAACCTTGGTTTCTTCGTTGAAAGCGCAACTCTTTCCTTCCGCTAGCTTACGGCTCTCATCCACGTTGTTTTCGAAGTTGCTCATGCTGATGAGCTTTTCCCAAGCCTTGTAACCCCACTCGTTTTGGCCGCAACATCCCTGGTACATGGGTCGAAAGCGGGCGCGCGCTTTTTCGAAATCCCCGTAGACGAAGTACCAGTCGCCCGCTTGAAACGCGTAGAGCATCCCGTTTTTCTGCGGGTCCCGCTCCAGCGGAATCCGCGCATTGTATTCGTCGCGCGCTTGGATCGCCCCGGCGATCTGAGCCGGCACAGCTTGTTTGACGACCCGGCGCTGCTCTCCTTCGCCCGCAAATTTTAGTTCCTGCCGGCGCTCTAGTCCCTGCGCGTGATTGGCCTCGTGACGGCGGTATTCGTCTTCCAGCAGCTTATCCGCCATGGAAACCAGATAAAAAGCCGCGGGCTGCTGGTATTTGTCGTCTTCGTTCGAATCGCGCACCGCCACCGCCGCTTCTCTAGCCGCCTGCACTTCGCTTGCCGCCGGCGAGCGTCCCACGGCCACTTGTAATACCACTACCCAGTAACCAGCGTCGGCGAGCCAGAAGCTGCTCTCGTATGCATCCGGAGCTGCTCGATCCTGTTGTAAATACGCAAGCCAGCCGGTCTGGGCCAGCCGGTATTCGGTAATCGCCTTTTCCAGCAGCTTCTTCTGCTCGGTAGCGTCGTTTTTTTCCAGGGCTCTGGTGTAATCGTTGCGGGCGTAGTTGGTGTGATCCGACGCAGCCCCCTTTAGGCCCTTTTTCACCAGCTGCTCGGCCTGCTCCAGAGCCTCCGGGTCGTCGCGATTGGCCTGCGTCCAGGGCGAATTGCCAACGAAAGCCGCGAGCTTGGTGCGCGCTTCCAGCGCCTTGGCTGCGTACTCTTCGTGGGCAGCGCTTGCCTCCGGAGCAAGCTTTGCCATTTGATCATATAGCTGGGCGGCCTTGTTCTGCATCACCGGGGCCTCCCGATCCATCGGAAACCTTCGGAGCGCCAGCTCCAGCATGGCGATGGCGTTGCGGTTATGCGTGATATCGATGAACTCCTGTGCCAGAGCCTTGTAGATCTCAACCGTCCACTTCTTGTCCTGCGGAATCAGTTTCGGGTCCTGCGCCCGGTCCACCGCCACCGCCAGCTTTTGCTCTGCGCGCACCGGATTGGTTTCGGTGTCCAGCACGTCGTTTCTGGCGATGTACGGATGCTCCGCCGGAGGACCGTCGAAGTCGAGATAGGTCAATGAACCGGCAATGTAGGTATGGGCTTCGGCGCGGAAGTCTGCTCCGGGATCGCCGGTTCTCTTTTCCTGCTCATCGGCGTAGTGCAAAAGGCGCACGAACGCGTCCACTGCCGTGCGGTAGCGTTGCTGTTTGAAGTAGGTCCACGCCAGCTTGTACAGCGAAACCCCGTAAATCGGCGGCTTCTTGTACGCCAGCGAATGCTCGTAAGCGCTCACCGCTCGGTTCAGGGTGTAGGGGCCGCCGCCGACGTCGACCTGGTCAAAATGGTAATTGCCGATCTGCCACC
>DASXTY010000631.1:0-6238 GCA_036505155.1 Polyangiaceae bacterium
ATTCGATCGAGCGGATAACCAGAAGCGTGCCAGCGCCGCACTTGGTGGTCCTGGTAAACGTCCACCGCTCGCCAGAAGCTCGTCATCGGGACGTCAGCAGGGCGCGGGTCGCCGCTGTAGAGCCAGTCGAAGTGATCCAAAAATTTCGGATCGATACTGGGTATCAGGGTGGGACTGGTGTGGTCGATCGCACCGGGAACGTGCGCAAAGCCGTTGTACGCAAGCTGCAGCGTTTCCGGGTGGCGCGCCCGAAAGCGGTCTACCATCCGGTTAAACGCGCCAATATTGGCCGCGCGGAGGCTTGCGCGATCCGACTCCGGCTGCTCGCGGGCTTTGGCCGCGAACTCGGCGAAATCCCACTTTACCATCCGGAGCCCGAACTCCGCGTAAGCGTGCTCCAGGGCCTCTTCCAGCCCTTCCAGATACGGCCCGTGCGAAAGGCTGTATTGGCCACCGCTGTCGGTCAAACTGGGCGACCATCGCGGGTCTTTGACCAGGCTTCGGCTGATGCAATACCAGAGCCCCACCCGAGTGCCGAGCGCTTCCATTGCGCGGCGCGCTTCAGCGAAACCGCGCGGCCAGTGCTCGGGATCGAAACGCAAGAGAGAATCCGGCGCGTACCAGCGCGCATCGATGATGTAATAATCGAATGCGACGCCATGGCGCTCTTTCCACCCGCGCAGCGTCTCCAGGTTTGCCAGCGTCAGCGCCTCGCTCAACATGGGACCGTCGTCCCAGTCCTGCAGCGCCCAATCTCCGTACACCAGCAGCGGCTTCTTCGGGTTCGCGCTCTCTTTCACGATCACCGACCATAGCGCGCTCGCGTTACGGGCGGAACAGGAAATTCAAAGCGGGTTTGAATGATTCACCGAGCCAACGTCGGACCGACGACGCTCGACTGCTCCGCTTCTCGTGCCAGAAGGAGTTCCGAGAGCGCGCCGGGTTCGGCGCTCCCCGCATCCACTCCCAGGCCGGAACAAAAGCGGGCTTGCCCGAGCGCCTTGCGCCAGGGCAGGGGAGTCATGAGGCCGCGCAGCGCATGCAGGAACTTCAGTGTGCGCAGCGAGTCGAACCACGTGTGCGCTCGACGCGCCAAAGCACTCCCCGGTCGCGCCTGTTGAGCGGCCTTGAGGAGCTCGGTAAATGCGCCGGACGCTTCGAGCGCCTGCACCGACGCCCGCTGCAGCGGGGCCTCCAGGCTGGCGAGGCCCTCGCGCAAGACACGCGCCTCCGGTTCTTCGCAAAAAGCGTCGACGGCGCCGAGCCACGCGCGCAGCGCTCCGAAGGAGTCCGGGTGATCCAGCGTGAAGTCGCTTCCGCTCTTCACTAGCGACTGTATTTTTCCAACTCCGTGGCCGGTGCCGAACGGTGTTCTGTCCGAGTGGCGGGTCTGAATCTCGATGGGTCCTCCCCTCAGCCGTGCGACCGGATCCACCTTGGCCAGTTTCTCCAAAAGATAAAAGTCTTCACCAGCGAGCCGCTGCGGAAAGCCGCGCACCGCCGCGTAACTTTCCGCGTGCACCGCGATGGAACTTCCTACGCTTTGAAACGCGTATGGCGAGCCTGCCCACGCCAACCCGAGGACGTAATACCGGAGCGAAACTTCGTAGATTTGTGTGGCTTGCTCGAGCTCCGGGTCGCTGCTCTTCCCGTGCCGGAACGGATACAGGAGCGCGCTAGCTGGCCCACCTCGAGCTTCCCAACCCGCCGCCCTGCCGAAGTAATCGGGGGGCAGCTTCACATCCGCGTCCGTGGAAAAAAACCATGGTTTTATTAGCTTTCCCTTTTCGTACAGCGAGAGCGCGATGTCACAACCGATTCTGCGCGCCAAACCCACGCCTTGACGGGCCGGCAGTTGGTGCCGCGGCGTCGCCCGATCGATGAGCAATAGATGGTGCTCGCCATGTTCGATTAACCAGCCGGGCGGCGAATGGGAAACCCTAATCGCGGGCTTCCCACCCCCGGTGAGAGCGAGGATGAGCGCGCTATTCAGGCTGTGAGTCCGCTCGTCTGCGTCCACCGCGCCGTTCACTACCAGCACCACCAAGCTCGGCGCCGGCCCCGCTCTGAGCGCATCGTCGTAACCGTTCAGCAAATGGCTCGACTCGCGGCACGCGGGCACCACCAGCGCGCACTCATAACGGCGGCTCAAACCGTCCGCAATCCTCGCCTCAGGTTCGGCGTACCGCGCCAGATACTGAGCGGTGACCCGTTTCAACGCGCTCAGTGCACCGCCGGACGGTGCGGCAATCGCTGAACCAGCTCCGCTTCGAAGTCCAGCAACTCCCGCGCGCGGTCCAGGGCAGGCGGCTCGCCAAATTCGCCTTTTGCCAGACGAAAAAACAGCGCGTGATGGCGCGCCTCTGCGCGCCCCAGCTCGGTGTAGAGCTGTTTCAATTCGGGCGCATCGCCGTTCAGCGCCTTCGCCACGAGTTGCAGCCGCTCGCAGCCCCGCGCTTCCACAATCCCCGCCACCAGCAATCGGTCCAGCAAACGCGCCTCGGAGCTGTGACGAACCTGCCCGTTTAGCGCGTTTACGTATTCGTCCCGGTAATCCGCTGTTAGGGCGAGCTTTCTTGCCGCGATCACGCGGTACACTTGGTGAAAGTGCTCGAGCTCCTCGCGCGCGAACTCGATGAGTGGCTCCAACATGTTCACTCGGTCTGGGTATCGAACCACGAATGCCATGCCCGTCGCTGAGGCCTTGCGTTCGCACGCCGCATGATCCACCAAAAATGCGTCGAAATCGCGAAACACGGCGTCCAGCCAGGAATGGGGAGTGGACAGACGCAGATCGAACATCGGGGTTTCATTCTAGCAAAACGGCGGCGCCTGGCACTCACCCAAGGATGCGGCCACGCGCCCCATCATGGCATCTGTTCGCTCGACGGCCGAACGCGCCGAAGCGGGGGAAATCGCGCTGCGCTCATGGCAGCGTCCTTTTGAAGGCTCGCGGCGAGAGTCCAGTTATTTGCTTGAAGCGCCTCGAAAAATAGAATTCGTTCGAAAACCCAAGTTTCGCGGCGATCTGCTTATCGGCCAGAGTTGTGGTGCGCATCAGATGGCATGCGCGCTCGATGAGACGTGCCGACCGGTAGCGCGCCGGCGAGACGCCTATCAGCTCCACGAATCGGCGCTGAAATGTGGGGTAGGAAAGGCCCAGCCGCCTGGCTAGGGTCGCCACAGGAACTCGGCGGGAAACCTCCGCCTCCAGAAGGGTGCACGCGCGAGACATCGCATTGAGCTCGGCCAACTCTGCACCAGCTCGAGGCCCTCCGACCAGCAGCTCCGCAATCACTTGCTGGAGCCGACTGAGCTCCAACAGCGGGGGAGCAAAGCCGGGCTGTCCCGGCTCCCGTGGTGCCCCCAGCACAGACTCGAAGCGCCGCAACCAGTAGTGAACTGGCTCGCGATGCAGGATGGGTCGGCCAGGAGCGAGCAGTCCCTGTTTACGCCACAGCTCCACCAGAGGGCCTTCGAAGATCAGGTAAAATTGGCTCCACGTCTCTCCGCGGTCGGCACTGTAGTTGTGAGGGAGGTCCGGGAACACGAAGATGACATCGCCCGGGTGGATGTCCTGCTCAAGCCCGTTCACGTCCCTGTAATGTGCTTGGCCGTCCACTGAGTAGGCCAGTGCGTACGAATGAAATGAGCGCAGGGGGAACCGGCTAAACGACATCGATCCGGTGTAGGTGTAGGTGCAGAGACCAGCCTCGGTGATGCGTCCCAGAGGGGACCCCAGGGCGAAGCCGAACTCGGCTCGCGGCTTGGCGCGCAAATGCGCGCTGGAAGTCCTGAACTTGGACACGTCGCGTGAGCATAACATCCAATGCGCGAGAGCGCCCAGCGGAATTTGATAGAAAAGGATAAGTTTTTGATGTGAAATGGCATTCCTACGGGAGGCTTTGGAGGTCAGGATTATTGCATAGGATAAGTCAGGAGGACGCCGATGCTGCTTCAAGACTCGCACCCAAACTTGGCCGCTCAGCTGATGTTGCTCTCCGCGCTGGCGTGCTCAGCCAATGACGACGCCGTCGCGCGAGGTCGAACGGCCGACCCTTCGACACCTGTTTCACAAGGCGGCTCCAGCGCCGATGCAGCAAGCGGCGGCTCGAACTCCGCTGGCAGCTCAGCCAACGGCCTGGGCGGCACCGGCGAAGCAGCTGGCACCGGCAACGCAACGGGCTCCGGCGGCTCACCCGCAGCGGGCGGGTCCCCGGGGACCGGGGGCGAAGTACAGCTGCACATCGATGGCGGGGCCTTCGGCGCGGAAACCCAATGCGACGGTGTTGATAACGACGGAAACGGCATCATCGATGACGTCGATGTCGCCCGCGACGGCGTGTGCGATTGCCTGAACATCGCGACCATCGGGCGGTCGGGGCCTTCCGGGCAGGCGAACCTCTTTGGTGCCTGGCTCAACAGCCGCAGCTCGACCGGCGCCGTCTCTCTGGGCGACCAAGAGCTCACTCCCAGGTTACTCCAACCGTTTCAAGTTGTCGTGCTGCTCGAAGTTCTCAGCGTACCGTACTGGAGAGACAAGTCGTTCAGCCATGTGTACACGCCGACCGAGGCCGCGGCTCTCTCGGGCTGGGTACACGCTGGTGGTGGTCTGATGACGACCAGCGGATACACTCAGGCGCTCGAGACGGAGCTCGCCGATACCAATCGGCTGCTCATGCCGCTCGACGTCGGTTACGACACCGTCAGTGGCTGGGACGTCACGGGATACATCCAGCAGTGGTCCCCACACTCGATAACCGAGGGGATTTCGAAAATTTACACGGCACTCGGTGCGGAGCCCTTGTCACCCGCCGGCCTTGAACCGCTGGCTTGGGACGCCCAGGGCCAGGTCGCGCTCGCCGCTAAACAACTCGACTCTGGGCGCATCGCGATGTGGGCGGACGAGTGGATCACCTTCGATAGCCAATGGCAGGGCGATCCGCAAGTCGAACTTTTTTGGCTGCGGTTACTGAAGTGGCTCTCGCCCATCGATCGATGCCAGGTTCCCATCCCCTCCACCATCTACTGAACCCACTTCAAGCCGGGAAAATCATAAAATTTACCGGTCTCTTGTGCTCGATAAAAAAGTATGCCGCGCAAACCAGCATCCAGAACAGTCCCATCAAGAGCTCGCCGGCGATGACTCCAACCATCAAGGGCTTTACGGAGTGATAGCCTTTGGTACCAGAAATGCCGACCACGCTCGCTTTGATACCGGAGCCCAAAAGGAACGAGAACGCAAACTCCCAGCCCGGATAGGTACCCCACACCAGAAATGCAACCGGGTGTAGCGGCCACCAAGGGAGTCGAAGCCTCGCCACGGATGTGACTAGAACTAAGATTAGCCCAATCGAAAACCAGAGGAGATTACCGGCTGGGGGATGGATGGCGAGGAGCCTTTGCCAGAAACCCGCCGTCGTAGCGTCGGCGAGCGTGCCGTGAGCCGCCGCGTCGGCGAGGTTACGCGATAGTGGGTTGAAAGCGAGCTGAGGCACATCGTCGGTACCCCAGGTATTTCCCATTTGCGAGGCGCTGTAATTGTACTGCAGCCACAAGGTCATGGCACCCGCAGCGACGAAACCGCCAACCAGCATGATCGCAATCCAAGGTGCGACTTTGTTGGGGACGATGGCGCCCGCGCGCTCCGACACAAACAGACCGTTGGAAATGAACGGCATGACTATTTCTCGCGGATCGCAGATCAAAATCGCGCTGGCGATGGCGAGGGTGGCGAAGGCGGTGGGGCCTAGCGCGTTGAAACCCATGAAGCCCGCGATCACCCCAACTGGAGACCACCAAGGCTGTATGAAAAAGACTCCGGTTTCCGTGACCATGCGCGCCATGACCAGGAATATCACCAACATGAGCAGCACGAACAGAATGCAGTAAAGCCAACCGAGTCCCGCGCCGTGCAGTAACGCAACGGCAATGATCATGGCTAGGCCGAGTCCCCGCGCCGCCCAGGTGGCGTATTCGGGGGCTTCTTGGCCGCGACGTCTACCGAGTGCACTCAAAACCACTTCTCTGTAATAACGGCGTCCGATGTACAGAATGATGATGGCGAACGCCAGATAGGCGCCAAAGCGCAACATGTTCTCCTGCCTGGCAAACATCAGATCTGCCTCGAGTGAGTAACCGTTGGCGAGCAGCGCCGAACCCATCATCACGAACAGCAAGGCCGAGATCCCCAGGCTGAAAGAAACTGAGGTTTGCAGGAAGAACGAAAACGCAATCA
>DASXTY010000632.1:0-7825 GCA_036505155.1 Polyangiaceae bacterium
CTGACCGACCTGTCCCGGCCCGGATCGGAGCTAATTCTGGCAGCGCGATGTCCTTGGGCGCGCGCACCGCGGCAAAGGAGTAAGGCAGCTTGGATCAGGGAAACACCCGCGACCTACCGGTCAAGCTGTATTACCGAATCGGAGAAGTGGCGGAGATCGTTGGCGTAGAACCGCACGTTCTCCGCTATTGGGAAACGGAATTTCGCTCGATTCGCCCGCAAAAGTCCAGCCGCGGACAGCGTATCTACTCGCGCCGGGACGTCGAAAGGCTGGTGAAAGTCAAAGATTTATTGTACACGCACGGCTTTACCATCGCCGGCGCGAGGAAACGCCTCAGAGCTACTGGCGCTGAGCCGGTGACGGCCGACGATCCCAGCTCGCGCTCCGCGGCCCGGTTGCGCGCGACGTTGCTCGATATCCGGAGCGACATCGTTGCGCTGCTGGAGGAGCTGGGCACGCCTTCGTCCGGCTCGGTTTCTTCAACGGGTTGACCCAGGGGTCCGCCAGCGCCGAGGTCGGTCAGAATACGTCCGGGTGTACTTGACGCCGCCGCGCCAAGAGTCAAACCAGTGTTCGAGTCCAAAGGAAAAGAGAGTTTACCATGGCTGAAGGTTTGAACCGCGTTTTCTTATTCGGAAATCTCGGAGCGGATCCGGAGCTGCGAGTGACGCAGACGGGTCAATCGGTCCTCAAGTTGAGACTCGCAACGACCGAGTCGTACCTAGATCGCGACCGTGTTCGCCAGGAACGCACCGAGTGGCACAGGGTCGTGATATGGGGCAAGCGCGCTGAGGCGCTCAGCAAGTTCCTGACCAAGGGCGCTCGCGTGTTCGTGGAAGGCGGTTTGCGCACCTCGAGCTACGAAAAAGATGGAATCAAGCGCTACTCCACCGACATCGTGGCTTCCAACATCATTCTGGGCGGCCGGGGCGGCGGGCGCGGTGAGGAGTACCCGTCGGTACCCGCTGCTGCTTCGCGCGCGGCGGAACCCAGCTCAAGTTACGACGAGGCGGATTACGGCGGCGGAGCCGACGACGAGATTCCCTTCTGAGCCGGTCCTGGGTGGGGCCCCGAGCTGTTCAACATTCCGATTTGAACAGGCAAAATTACAAAAGCGTCTTCCTGGTTACGGGTTTTCCCGGGCTCCGAGCCAGGAAGCTTCTAGAGCATCTGGTGGTCGCCGAACCACATGCGCTGATTTACGCTTGCGTCCCGAACGGCGGCCAAAAGTCGCTACAAGGCGCTCTTCCCATATTGACCGGCGAGCAGCGGTCGCGCCTGGTTGCGCTGGAAGCGGACCCGACGGCTATCGACCTCGGTCTGAGCGGCAAAGAGTACCGCGAGCTTGCGGAGCAGGTGGACCGGATACACCACGCGGCACAGCTTACCCGTCTTGGAGCAAGCCGAGCGCTGGCTGAAGCGGTCAATGTGAGGGGAATGCGCGAAGTCGTCGAGCTCGGGAGGGCGTGCAAAAACATCCGGTCCATCGTGGTCCATTCCAGTGCGTGCGTGAGCGGTAACCGCACCGGCCGCGTTCTCGAGCGGGAGCTGAATGCTGGGCAATCATTTCGCAGCGTTACCGAGGAAACATTGGCCTGCGCGGAACGAACCGCGCAGAGCGCCATGAAGGAGCTGCCCATCACCGTGGTTCGCCCTTCGCAAATCGTCGGCGACTCGCACACCGGTGAGATCGACGAGCTCGACGGCCCGTATCCCTTCATCCAGCTCATGCTGGGGCTTCCGGAGGATCTGTCCCCTCCGCTGCCGACGCGAGGGGACGAGATTTTGCATTTGGCCCCCATCGACTTCGTGGTGCGCGCCGCCCACCACATTGGAATGCAGCCCAGCGCGTTGGGTCGTACCTTCCATCTTACCGATCCCGAGCCGCCGAGCGTGCGCCAAGCGCTCCAGCTCGTCGCAAAACACAGCGGAAAGCGGGTTCGGGAAGCGTCCCTGCCGTCGAATCTGACCCAAGCATTTCTCAAGGCTCCCGTGATTCGCCGTTTGTCTGCGGAGCAGCGGGCATACCTGGAGCTGGTCCGCACCAGCGTGCGCTATGACACGACCAACGCGGACGAGATTTTGGGTCCCGCCGGTATTGTGTGTCCGAGTTTTGAGTCCTACGTGGGTTCGCTGGTACGATACCTTCGCGCGCGCGCGCAGGGCCGCCTCCAGTCCGGAGCAGAAGAATTTGAAGATCATTCCGCTTGATCGAGAACAATTGGTGAGCGCGCTGGTTGCTCTTGCATCTTGTTTGATCGCGGTTACTTGCGCTTCAGAGGGCTCGCTGCGCCCCGGGGTTTCCAAGACGCGCGCCGCTGAGCCTTCGCCCGGGAGCTCGATACCCCCGGGAACCGCCCCGTCGCGAGCGGCGGGCAAGCTCGACCCATCGCCTATCGCGCTGAGCGCCGCGGTTGCTCCGGCGCAAGCGGCATCGGCCAGTGATACGACACTCCGGTTGCCTCGCTTTTACCGGGCGCTCGGTGAGCTCGAGCGGGGCCAGCGCTCCGACCACGTCCGAGTCCTGTGGCTGGGCGATTCCCATACCTCCGCGGATATTTGGCCCAATACCCTGCGAGTCGAGCTCGGCCAGCGTTTTTTTCGCGGCGGCCCTGGCTTTTTACACCTGGGTTCTTTGCGACAACTCTGCGCCGGCGCAACCCTGGACCACAGCGGCCCGTGGCGGTCTGCGCCGCGCCCGCCGTCGTTGCGATCGCGGACCGATGATGGCGTTTTCGGCCTGGGCGGTGTCCGCACCGAGGCGGCTTCACCGAGCGCGATCGCCCGCATCAGCTTGCGCGCGGACGCAGCCGTGGAGAGTATGCGCTGGCAGCTGCTTTTCCGATTGGGACAGGGGGCGCGTTTCGAAGTCACCTTGGGCGCGCAGCGGCTCACGGTGGGACCAGAGACCCCGGTAAAACAAGTTACGGGGTCACCCATCACACGTCTAGAGTTACAATCCAAGGGCCCGCTCCAGGTGGGGCAGGTGAGGGGCCAAGTACAGTTTTTTGGCGTGATTGTGGAAGGCTCCAAATCGGGCCTGGTGATCGACACGCTGGGGATCGACGGCGCGCGCATTCAGACGCCGCTCGCGTGGGATGAAACCGCATGGGCCAGCGAAGTGGGCGCTCGCAACCCGGTTCTCGTCATCGTGGCCTACGGAACCAACGAGGTATTCGATCGGCTGGCTCCGGACCGGTACGCCGCGCAGCTTTCCGAGCTCATGTCCAGAATCCGGCGCACGGCTCCTGAGTCGGATTGCTTGATCGTGGGTCCTCCGGATGCAGCCGACCTGAACGGAGCATCCCACCCACGCGTGGCCGAGATCACAATGGCGGAGCGGCGGGCCGCCGTCGATTTGGGCTGCGCTTTCTTCAGCGCAGCACAGGCCATGGGCGGCTACGGGAGCTTTTCGAGCTGGGCGCAGCTCAAGCCGCCGCTTGCCAGAAGCGACAGGATTCACCTAACCGAAAAGGGCTACGAAGAGCTCGGGCGCGCCATGGCCAAGGCGCTGATGTCGGGTTACGAAAGCGCGCGGCGATAAACTCGGGCAGCCCGTCTTCAATGAATCTTTCGCGCGTCCTTTGAAGCCGCTGTCACGTCGGCGGAACCGCGCTTCTGCTGGGAAAGATAGCGATCGTAGCCCTGCATCAGACCGCGGAAGAGCCAATTGCCCAGAGCCTCCGAGCCGGCTCCGCTCGGATGGGTCAGGTCGGCCTGACCGAGCCCTCGACGCACCCAGATCGGCATCGAGCCGTTGCCGCCCATCGCCTTGAAGGTGTTGAAAAAGGCGCATCCAGCGCCTTTGGCGGCTGCTTCCTGCTCGCGAACGATATGAGGGATGACCCGCATACTGACAATCTGGTCACCCACCTTGGCTGCGCGGTCCATGGCGCCCACGATGAAGCAGCTCGAGTCGGGCACGGCCTTTTTGCCTTGAAGGAGCACTTCGGTCATGGTGCGCCGATAATCCTCCATCGAATACGCAAATCCGTCGCCGCTCTCGTTGGCTCCGAATTCGTAAATCAGTAGGTTGGGTCTTCTCCAAGCAAGCTGCTCCGCCCAGTGCGCATCGTCTTGCTTATCCAGGAATCGGATGCGTGCTCCCTGAATGCCGATGGCGTCCAGTACCACTCCCGGTCCCTGGCGTTCCAGAACCACTCCAAATGCGCGCGCTGTGCCTCTGCCGCGCACCACTACCTCGAACTCGTGTTCACCATCCGGCACTTCCAACGTGTGCCGAGCGACGTTTTTTTTCGGGGCATCTGCGGTGAGCGTCGAGTGAGGATGGCCGTCGACGTTGATTTCTATGGACGCGCTGCCCGGCTCCTCCACGTAATCCAGCTCGAAGCGCGATACACGGCGCCCGTATTCGCCGGTTTTTGCGCTCCCAAAACGCGCCCGCGCGCCGGCTGGGGCTCGGAATGACACTCCACCCAGGCCGTACCAGCCGTCGGAGTTCAGTGGACCTACGATTCGGCTGACTTTCCACCCGCTCGAAGCAAACCGGTAGACGTCATTGTGGAAATAGGCCGGCCAAGCGTTTGCCAGCAGAAGGAAACCGTGTCCCGCATCGCCGAACTGGTCTTGGAGATTGCGCCGCAGCCTGCTCGAGACGAAATCACTGACGATGAGGGAGTCGCCAAAGTGCAGGATCCGGGTAATAGCGCCGGGGGTTTTCGCGGCGGTCCGAGCGAGGGCACCGAAAAAATTGGCGAGAGCATCCGGGTTTTCTATGGGCAGGGGTGGCTCTTTGGTATTGATTTCAGGGAGCTCGGCCGGCTCCGAAGGAATGGGGCCGCGCGCGCCCACACGGGTCGCCTCCTGTCCGGGAGAGAGACCGGTATGGGTCTCCGGTAACTCGGCTTCGCCCAGCGCGAGCGTCTGCGCATCCGGACCTGAGCTCGAGCTTTCGACCACAGGCCGGGAGGCGCCGAGCCGCAGCCACTGGGGAAGTGGTGCAAACCTGCCGACCACCGCCAGTAGCAGCAGCGTCATCAGCGCCAGGCTCGGCCGGGAAAGCAGCGCGGTCTTGGGGCTGGTGACCGGCTCGCCCTGGATACGGACAGGTTCGGCGGGCGTCGAACCACGCGAGGATGCCGGGCGCTCGGGCTCAGTCAATTGCTGCATGAGGCATCGCCGAGCTGGCGACACAGTGCCCGCAGCATTCGCTTGTCTTGATCGGTTGCCGTGCCCTGACGCACTTTGGATTGCAACAGCGTCTTGGCGCGGGTTTGGCTGGCTCTATCCCCGCTGGTAGCCAGATCTTTGGTGCCGCTTGAAGGCTGATCGAATGGGTTTTCGCGTACCAGCGTGGCACCGGCCGTCGACGGCCCTGCGCTTGCAGCCGGCGCTTTGGCTTCCTGCGCGGCCGCTGGCTGATTGGTGCGAGGGGAAGCGCGGGGGCCCGGCGCGGCGGCTTGCTCGCGTCGAGCCAGAGCCGCGGGTGCGTTCGGAAGATCGGTGATATCCACGGGTTCGCCCGTTAGCTGGGCGATTTCGTTGAGAGCCCGCTTGCGTCGCAAAGAATCCACAGACGACGAGCTCGACACTTTCTCCAGAAGCGCTCGCTTAGCGGCGGGGTCTCTCTCGCGGGCGGCCCGGCTGAAAAGCATGTCCGCCCATTTGCTTTCGATTTCGATAAAATCCTGCGATTTGCGGGCGTTGCTGTCCGGAGGGATCCCGGTGGCGAGCTTCTGGTGCGCTGCCTCGACGTCCCCGCCTTCCATCAACGCGCGTGCCTCGGCAAGCACTCGCGTCGCCCCATCGGCGGCGCCCGAAGCCCGCTTGGCATCGTCGTCGGATGTGCCCGATCCACTCGATAGAAGAAGAATCACCAAGGCCGCCAGCAATCCCAGCCCTGCCACCACCGCAGCCAATTTCGCCGGTAGCGGCAATCGCTTTGACTTGGGCAGACTGACGTCGACTGCGGCTGCGGCGTTTTCGCTGGTCATGGCCAGAGCTGGACGCGCCTGGCTTTCCTCTCGAGTGGGCCGGTACATTTGACCTGCCGGGATGAATTTGAGGACCACCTCCCCTAGCTCGATCATGTCGCGTGCGTCGAGCAGACTGCGCTGCAGCTCGACGCCGTTCACCCGCACACCATTAGCGCTCTCTCGATCCAGGATTTCGTACCGCCCGTCGCCCAAGGACTGAATTTCAGCGTGGACGCGGCTCACCGACGCGTGATTCAAGATCACGTCGCACTCCTCGCCCCGCCCGAGCACCATCAACGTATCCGAAAGCGCAAACTCGGCTCCCGGCTCCGGCCCCACCACCACCACCAAGCGGTCCCGATCGATGATCGATTCGGCAGTTGAGCCAAAAGCCGGTAGCGGCGCGCTTTCATCCGTTGTCGGCTCGGTGTCCGCGAACTCGAGCCTGTAGTCGCCGATTTGGACCAGGTCCTGGCCCGTCAATTCCTGGCCTTCGCTAACGCGCAGCCCGTTGACAAACACGCCATTATAGCTTGCGAGATCCTGAACCACCCAGTGGTTATTCCGCCGGAGCAGGCTTGCATGCTGTCGCGAGATATTGCGCTCGGTGAGTCGAACCGAATTCGTTTCGGCCCGACCGATCGAATAATCGTCGCGCACCAAATTGACGACCGTGCGATTGCCTTGGTCGTCAAGGATGGATAGCTTCCAAGCCACTTCAGCTCCTGCTGACTTCCGCTAGTTCGAACAGAGCATCGTGCACCTTAGGACGGGCTTTCGCAATAGCCTGACGAGTGCGGCTCGGGTTAACCCGGTTAGTAAGGAGCACGGTGACAGTCTCTCTCCTTGGGTCGCACCAAAAGCTAGTCCCGGTAAATCCCAAATGCCCAAACGTGTCGGGTCCGGCGAGGCGGCCGGCCGCGGAATCCGCAGCCGCTTTGCCGTCAAAGCCGGCGCGCAGTGAGCCGCCGGACCTCGGGGCCAAGAGCAACGACAGCAGCTCGCGGCGGAGCCAGCTCTCGGCGCGCCCGGCGAGGGCGTCCAGCAGCGCGGCACCAAACCGGGCCATGGCTTCCGCGGTCGCAAACAATCCCGCGTGCCCCGCGCTGCGATGGCCGGCCAAAGCCCATGCGTTTTCATCATGCGCCACCCCGAGCAATTCTCCTCCGCGCCAGCCCACGTGTTCGGTAGGTGCCACCCTTGCCAGAAAATCGCCGCGGGATAACCATTGCCGTGCGGAGTATGCCTCGAGTTCTAGAGGCCGTGAGACCTCTTCATCCACCAATTCGTCGAGCGGTCGCCGCTTCCAGGTTTCGAGCGCTTCGCCAATCAAGAAGAATCCGAGGTCGCTGTATAGTGGAGGGAACCCCTCCGATGGAACCGCGCCGTCACAGCCACTCCTGGTCCAGCCGATCGCCGTGTGCAAGGTGCTCCGCCTGTTGATTGCGCGCCGCGCAACCAGGGGCGCAAACAGCGGCAGGTGCGCCTTCAAGCCGGCTCGGTGTGCGAGCAGAAGCTCCAGAGTCGCCCCGCCCACCGAAGTGCCCGCGAGCTCCGGGAGTAGACGATCCAACCGGCAAGCCAGACCCTCCGGTAGCCCACCCGAGAGCCTTGCACAACACAGGGCAACGAACGGCTTGGTGAGTGAAGCCAAATCGAAAACATCTGCCGCGGTTCCGGTCCGACGGGTCGACCGCCGAGCCGCCCGGCCAGTTCGATAAAACCAGGTTTTATCGCCGCGAAAAGCGATGGCGACGGCGGCCACCGGGGCGACTTCCGGCTCGACGACCAGTCGCTCTGCGACTAGGTCCATTTCCTTGTCGCGCATGGGCTAAAGTGTGACTTTCCCCACGAAATAGCATCCCCCCCGCGAAATAGCATCACCGTGT
>DASXTY010000633.1:0-4324 GCA_036505155.1 Polyangiaceae bacterium
GACTCGAGGAGTTTCAGCAGTTTCAGACCAATGGTTTCTTAGTACGTCGCAAGCTATGCGACCGGAGCGTGATCGCGCAGCTCAGCAGCGAAATCGAGGGAGTGCATGAAGCGATGCGCTCGGGACCCGCCGGCTCGAGGCCCGAGACGGCGGCTGGCCCCATGCTCTGAAAATCCGGTGGCCCCATGGGGTTGCAACCAAACAGCCCGTGCTGCCAGTCGTGCATACAGACCATGCCCAACCCCGGCTGTCCTCCGATCGCGCAAGACCCGGAGTGTCAAAAGACGAGCTACACGTTTGACGACGATCCCCTGAACCTCCGCTGCTGGGACCAGAAGAGGCGGTTCGGCCTCGACCTTTTGTATCCGGTCAGCCGGTACGTCGAGGGTCTCTCGTCGACGACCTTGAAAGTGAAGAACCCCAGCACTGGAACCGACGAGCTTGTGCCGAAACCCCCTTTATAACCAAACTGCGGCGCCCCCGCGCAGCCCGTCGCTGGTCTTTCTCGTCGGCATCGTGGGGGTGCCGTGGCAGGACATCGCGACGGCTGACAGCTTGAGCGGTACCACCCTCAAATACCTGACTGCGGATGAGCTCAGAACACAGAACCGCTGGGCGGTAATTCTGGGTGATCCGCAGAACGGCGTGCTCCCCACGGATCCGCTGATGAGTGAGAGCGTCGTCCCGCGGACGGGCACTAATCCCATCCTGAACGTGCCGCTCGCACCGGTGACCTCGACCAACCCAAACGAGAACCCGATCAACGGGCATGAATACCATGCAGTCGCAGAACTGCAGTTCGCATGCATCTTCCCGCTCGACACGCCTCTGGACTGCGGGTTCGTCGCTGAGGACCGCGGATGCGACTGCAGGCCGCTGGAGCTGATCGATCCCACCAACAATATGCCTTACAATAAGCCGCTCTGTCAGCCACCGACCGGAGGGCCGGCCGTTACCACTCAGTATTTTGCGAAAGCCTCTCCCGGGCTCAGGGAGTTACAGGTGCTGAAGGACTTCGGTTCGACCTCCGTGGTTGCTTCCATTTGTCCGAAGCAGACGACGGGGGCCGTGGATGATCCAAGCTTCGGCTATAATCCGGTAGTCCCGGCGTTCATCGAGCGCGTCCGCGGCGCGCTGCGGCGGTAAGTGTTGGTAGGAGCCGGTGCGGCGGCGGCACCGGGCGTCTTTGCGGGGCGCAGCACCGCGAGCACGGAGTCCTTCGAGTTCAGGTATTTCTGGATGGCGACTTTGATGTTGTCGGCGCGAACCCGTTCGAGCAAGGGCTGGATATCGATGATCTGTTTGGGGTCGTCGCCGAAGCGCCAGGCCTCCTCCAGCTTATTCACCCACCAATGGTTTTCGCGCAGATCGGTTTCCTGGCTGCGCGCGATCTGTCGCTTGACCTTTTCGAGGTAGACTTCGCCGGGGCCCTCTCGCTGTAATGACGCAACGGTGGTGACGACGGCGTCTTTGAGTCTGGTCACGTTGTTGGGATCGCAACTGAAGAAAACGCCGAAATCCCGCTCCTGGCGAGGCCTGCGGCTGGCGTCGGCCCAAACCGCGACGAAGTAAACGCCGCCCATGTCTTCCCGCAACACTTCGCGCAGGCGGATATCGAGCAACATCTCGAGCACGTGCAAGTCTCGCTCGACGGGCTTGCTCCAAGGCTGGGCGGCATGGCGGGCAAAGTACACGAAGCTCTTTGGCTCCTGGCCCCTTACCACCGAAAGCTGTTGCTCGCCCTTCGGGAAGTGGACACCGATGTCCTTCCACGACTCTTTTCGCGCCTTGACCGGCAAACTCCCGAGGTACTTCTCCACTAGGGGCCGAAGCTTCTCGAGCTCGAAGTTGCCAACAATGACGAAGGTGAAGTCGCTCGCGTCGGCAAAGCGGTCTTTATAGATGGCGAGCGCGGTATCCAAGCGCACCTTGTCGATGACTTCGGGCGTGACCGGGGCTCGTCGTTTGTGATGACTTGCCACGAACGAGCTCATGTCTTCGAAAAAAGCTGATTCGGGCTGCAACAGCCGGTGTGCCGCTGAATCGCGCTCGTGCACTTTCCAGGCTGCGAAGGCTTCTTCATCACGCCGCGGCGCCGTGAAGCGCAAGTGGATCAGCTGAAACAGGACCTCGAGGTCAGCCGGTGACCCATCGGCGCGGATCCCCTCCTCGAGCTCGCGAATCCACGCCGAAGCGTGAGCTATTTTTCCGGTAAGCGCCTTTTGCAGTGCCACCGCGTCGAACTCACCGACTCCGCCATCGTTGACCACTTCGGCGGCGAAGCGGGCGCTGTCGAAGTCTTTATCGGGCACCAGCGAAGTTCCTCCAGGTGAAAACCCGCTGACCATGACCTGGTCGTTCTGGAAGTCGGTGGGTTTGAGGACGACCCGAACGCCGTTCGAAAGCGTCCACTCAGTGACCCCGATTTCGCTGACATTGCGGGTCTTGACCAGCTTGCCTGGCGCCGGCACATGCGCCATCAAGGACGCCAGCGGAGCCGTGTCGACCCAGGGCAGAATTTCGGTTTTTTCGATCTTGGCGGCGATCTCGGCGGCGTCTTTCCGGCTCGGAAGCGGTTCGCCGGACGGGCCGCTCACCAGGATCACGCGGCCCTTGCGCCCGGTGGAGCGGGCTAAGGCGTTTTCTTCTTCGAGCGTGATACCGGGGACCAGCTTCTGCGCAATCGCCAGCTCGGCGTCACGGCCCGGCATGGCCTCTGCGGTGAAGTAGAGGCGAGTTATCTCGTCGGCGAACTCGCTCGAGTCGGTTTTGTCGTATTCCTTTGCGTCACGTTGGTAACGGCGAAGCAACTCTTTGCTGGCGCGTTCGAGCTCGGCGGGCGAAAAGCCGTGGCGCTCTACCCGCAGCACTTCTTGGAACAGGGCGCCCAGGGCGTCGCTGGCGTGACCGCCGCGCGCCGTTGCTCCTCGCACGAACACGTCCGCCGTGCGCCCAATCTCGTGGGATCCCGAATGAGCATCTTTGAACGGGCCGTCCGGCTTTCGTGCAATCTGCTCGAATCGAAGGTTGAGCATTTGATGGTAGAGAGCCTCAACCAGCACCCGCCGGTAGTCGCGCAAGGACCGCTCGGGGCGGTGATCGAGCTTGTCGTAGACTTCGACCTCGGTGTACGGCATCTCCGGGTCGCCCTCTACCGAGACCAGCAAGTCATGATCGTGAGAGATGGGCCATTCGGCTCGGGTTCTCGGGCGCGGGCGCGCAGGGAGGTCGTTGAACCGACCACGGATCCCCGCTTCCATGACATCGGGGTCAAAGTCGCCGACCGCGATCACCGCCATGAGATCGGGCCGGTACCAGTCCTTGTAGAAGCGAACGATGGTGTCGCGCGGCGCATGTTTGATGACCTCGGGTAGGCCGATGGTGAGGCGATCGGCGTAGCGAGAAGCGTGGAACAGCACCGGCGCTTGTTTGTCGAATATCCGTTTGAAGGCGCCGCGACCGAGCCGCCACTCTTCGAACACGACTCCGCGCTCCTTTTCGACTTCATCGGGCTCGAAGGTGAGCTCCGATGCCCACTCGCGCAGGATGTCGAGCCCGGTGTCGAGTGCTTGTTTGTCATCGGTCGGCGCGGTGAGCTGATAAACCGTTTGGTCGAACGAGGTGTAAGCGTTCAGGTCGGCCCCGAATTGCATCCCCGCCTTCTCCATGAAGTCGACCACCTTCTGTTTGGGAAAACGCTTGGTTCCGTTGAAAGCCATGTGCTCGACCAAGTGAGCAAGTCCTCGCTGGTCATCGTCCTCGAGAACGGACCCCGCGTTGACCGCGAGCCAGAGCTGCGCGCGTGCGAGCGGTTTCTTGTGCGGCAAGATGTAATAGGTAAGGCCGTTGCTCAATCGCTGAGTCCGGACGCGCTTATCGAGGGGCACATCGCTGTCGGCCGGATCGCGGATCGGCTTGGCCGATTGCGAGACCGCCTTGGGGACGGCGCTCGGGGGCGCAGGCGGTGGAGGCGATCCGCAAGCTGCGCTGAGCGTGAGGGTGAGCGGGACCGCGACTGCGACTGCGACTGCGAACGAGTGCAGGTGCAAACGGTGATTCATTGAAACGCCATTTTGCGCCTCGTCAAAACCGGCCGCAAGCCGCAGGAATGCCCGGACCCCCCTAGATTCATGCCGAACGGACCCCAAGATAAGTAGACGGTCGGCGGAATCGGGACCTGGCACTGGTTAGGCGGCGAGAGCCATTTCAACAGATTCAATCTCACGCTATCAAAATTCGCGCCGCCACCAAAATGGGCCGGGTCGGCTAAGCCGACAAGTTCGCCCTTCGGAGATCATGTAAACCCTAGAAACCCCGTCAGCGT
>DASXTY010000634.1:0-16799 GCA_036505155.1 Polyangiaceae bacterium
AATTCGCTCCGCGAATTTTGCTAGTGTGCTGACCATTATTAATACGATCTACGGACTCAGCACACTAGCCCTGCGTCCACGGCTTCTCCTCCGCTCAGCGCAATACGGTCACACGCAGGAAGGTCGCCGGAATGGAAGTCGAGCTCGGGCTCTTATTCTGGCTCGTGAAGAGTGATTCGAGTTCCCGCCGCAGCTCGTCGGCTCGACCATTCTTTTCGGCGGCGTCAAAGGCGTTCATGGTCGGGCCGTAGTACTTCCGGAAGGCATCGAGGAATTCCACGGGTGTGCCCGAAAAGTTGAACGTATACGTGTCTCGAACGAACGAGATCTTGTCTTTGGGAATGCCCGCGCTCCCAAATCTCTCGATCACGTTGTTCTCCATCCCCCAAGTCATCGGGCTGACGAAACCCTCCGGCGGCGGCGGGGAATACGAAGAGCTGATCTTCAGAATCTGTGCAACCAGCGTCGGATCATTGGGGATCCAGTTCCCCATGACGATCCGGCCTCCACGCCGGGTTACGCGCACCATCTCCTTGGCCACGTCGAACGGCTTCGGCGCGAACATCGCACCGAAGATGCTGACGACGAGATCAAAGGACTCGTCCTTGAGCTGGTGCAAATTGGACGCATCACCTTCTTGAAACTTGCAATTGGTGAGGCCTGCCTCCGTCGCACGCTTGTTACCAGCGTCGACGAGGTTCCTTGCAATGTCGACGCCCAACACGTCCGCGCCGAGTCTCGCCTCTGGCAAAGCCGTGGTTCCATCGCCGCAGCCGAGATCCAAAATCCTCAGGCCTCTAGTGACTCCGAGTTCCCTAACCAGCGCCTCGCCGCTCTCTCTCATGCTCTGCGCGATGCGAGTGAAGTCGCCCTTTTCCCACAGTGCTTGGTTTGGATTCACGATCTGTCCCCGGTTACGACTCATCGGGTGCCGGCCCAGGAAGGCAGCGATCTCGCGAGCTACCGGCTCGGGGCGCTGAAGGTGCAGGAGGTGTCCGACGCCTTCGATCTTGCAGGCCTCGATGCTGGGGATCGACGAGCGCAGCATATCGTCGACCTCGACCCAGAGGGCCTCGGTGTCGCTTCCCAGCACAGACAACACCGGCTGGGCGATGGTCGCAGCCTGCCGGGCCTCGAACGACCACTGGGTCAGACCCGGGATCTCCACCGCGAAGAAGGTATCGGCGTCTCGAATCGATTGCGCGATCATTCCGGGGACGCGCTCCTCGAGGAGGGTGCGACAGCGCTCCCAATCGAGGCCGCTGGCGGCGCTCATGAAGATGGCCAACGCTTCCTCGTGACGGCCCGCGGCATGGGCTTCGAGTGCGGGACCCGCCTTGGCAAAGAACGCCTGTGCGGCCGGCACCGAGAGGAGCGATGGTTCGAGCAACACGAGGGAGTGAACCCGCTCGGGCCGGTCGAGCGCGAGTTCTAGTGCGACGGCGGCACCGCTGGAATGCCCGCCAACATGAGCCCGCGGAATATCGAGGTGTTCGAGCAGTGCTGCGGCGTCCGCTGCGTGCTGGGCGACGGTCACCGGCCCAGGTGTGCGACTGCTACCCACCCAGCCGCGCTTGTGGTACGTGACGAGCCGATAGCGATCCGCTAGGTCTCGTTGAGCGAGGAGCGGAACAAACCCGTCGGCCAGAACGGGGTCGATGAGGAGCAATGGCTCACCCGATCCCGTTATCTCGTACTCGAGCTCTATGCCGTTGATTCTTGCATTCTTCATGCAGGGACGGCGTGAGGATCACGGTTACTGCGGTAACCTTTCGCGTTACCGAGCGGAGTCGCTCGGGAGACTTCCAAGATGAGCGACAACGTAGCGAATTTCCTCACACGGGCCCGCGAAGCGACCGCGGAGCGAGACTGGGAGAGAGCCCATCGTCTGCTGGCCGAGCTCGATGCGAGCGGGCTCGTTCCAGAGGCCGATCTCCCCTGGGTAGCCGAGGTCGCGTACGCCGCGGGACATCTCGACGCGACCATCGAAGCATGGGAAAGGGCGCACGCTGCCTCCGTGCGCAGCGGCGACAACCTGGCGGCGGCTGGAGCGGCGGTCCGCGTCGCCATGCACCTCCTGTTCGATACCGCTCTGATGGCGCCGGTCCGCGGATGGCTTTCCCGGGCTGAGCGTCTCATCCAGGACCGAGAGCCGACCCCGGTGCATGCGTGGCTCGCGGTGGTCCGGAGCTACGAGCGGCTGCTCTCGGGTGACATCGGCGCTGCTCTAGAATGGGCGCGTCAAGCGGTCGACATCGGCACGCGTTTCGACCCGGCCGCGGCAGCGATCGGCCGGGTCGCCGAAGCGCGATGCCTGATTCTCACGGGCAAGGTGCGCGAAGGGCTGAAATCGCTCGACGAAGCCGGCGTGGCCATGCTCACCGGTGAGATCGATCCACTGTCGACCGGGGTTGTTTACTGCGAGGTAGTCTGCGCTCTTCAAGCACTCGCGCAATACGACCTTGCTGAACAGTGGACGCAGGCGATGGAGCGCTGGGCCAAGGTGAGTGCCATCGGCAGTCTGCACGGACGCTGTCGGGTTCACCGCGCCGAGATCCTGAGGCTCCGCGGATCGTGCGTGGAGGCGGAGGAGGAAGCCCTCGGTGCCTGTGAGGAGCTCCGTCCTTATCTGCGCCGCGAGCTCGGCTGGCCGCTGACCGAGCTGGGTCGCATTCGTCAGACGAGAGGCAACCTCGATGGCGCCGAGGAAGCTTTTCTCGCCGCTCACCAGAGCGGTTGGGATCCGCAGCCCGGTCTCGCGCTCATAGACCTGGCGCGGGGAGATGTGGCCGCAGCTGCGGCGGCAATCCGAGCGGCGCTCGATCATCCCTCGAGCGTGCCTTCCAAGGAGTTGCCGCCGAACACCGACTTGCGGCGCGCGCCATTGCTCGACGCGGCAGTCGAAATCGAGATCGCGGCTGGTGAGCTTGGGCGCGCTCGCCGTGCGGCCGATGAGCTTTCGCAGATCGCCGCCACCTTCGAGAGCAAGGCTCTCGTCGCCGGCGCCACTCTCGCCCGCGCCAGGGTGGAGCTAGCCGAGGGCCGTCCAGCGGACGCGCGCACGAGTTTCGAGCACGCGACTCGGCTCTGGAACGAGATCGAGGCGCCTTACGAAACCGCGCTGGCGCGCATGGGCCTGGCCGAGGCGCACCGCGCCACTGGGAATGAGCAGCTCGCGCATCTCGAGCAGCACGCCGCGCGCACCGCCCTCGCCAAACTTGGCGCCGAGCCCCACGCCGAACGCGAGCCTGCTCCGAGCGTAGAGCCGCAGGTGGCCTCACCGCCTGATGCCTTTCGCTGCGAGGGGGACACGTGGTGGTTGGCATTCGCGGGGCGGAGCGTGCGCCTGCGCGATCTCAAAGGCCTGCGCTACCTCGCCCGGTTGCTCGCCGAGCCAGGTCGCGAGTTCCACGTTCTCGAGCTCGTCGCGCTCGAGAGATCGCGGCTTGAGCCGCAGAGCGCGCCGCTCGGGCACGAGTTCGAGGTGTCGCCCCATGGAGACTCAGGGCCGCTCCTCGATGCACGCGCCAAGGAAGCCTACCGGCGGCGGCTCACCGAGATCGAAGAGGACATCGCCGAAGCCACTTCGATGGCTGACCTCGGTCGGATCGCGCAGGCTCAGGCCGAGCGCGAGTTCCTTGTTCGCGAGCTATCGCGCGCGGTCGGCCTCGGTGGCCGGGATCGCCGCGCCGGTTCGGCATCAGAGCGCGCCCGAGTGAGCGTCACGCGCGCGGTACGGCAAGCATTGGCTCGCATTCGAGACCACAACGTGCCGCTTGCCGATCACCTTGAACGGGTCGTGCGCACCGGCACCCACTGCACCTACCTGCCCGATCCACGGATGCCGGTCACCTGGACCTTCTAGCCCCACCCCGCCGCCGCTGGCGCAGCGTCACCCGAGCGGCTTCAAGATCAGCGCGCCGAGCGGCGGCACTTGCAGGCGGATGGATTGAGGGCGGCCGTGACAGGCAATGGGTTCGGTGTCCACGCCCGACACGGTTTCGTATTCGCTGCCGCCGAAGCGGAGGTCGTCGCTGCTCAGCTGTTCGATGTAACGGGTGGCTACAGGCGCGCCGATGCGGTAGTCGTCGCGCGGCACAGGCGTGAAGTTGAGCACCACCACCACGTGTTCCGGCCCGGCGCTGCGCATGAAGCTCACCACCGTGTTTTCACGATCGGAGCAATCAATCCATTCGAAGCTCTCGGGGTTCGGGTCGCCCCGCCACAATGCGGGAGTTTCTCGATAGACCCGGCCGAGCTCGGCAACATATTCGAGTAGCTGGCGTCGCTGCGGGTGGTCGGCGATGTGCCAGTCCAAGCTGCCCTCGTGATTCCACTCCTGGTGCTGCCCAAACTCGGTGCCCATGAACAAGAGCTGCTTGCCGGGCCTGGTGTATTGATAAGCGAGGAGCAGCCGCAAGTTGGCGAGCTTCTGCCAGAAATCGCCCGGCATTTTCTCGATGAGCGCGCCCTTTCCGTGCACCACCTCATCGTGCGAGATGGAGTTGATGAAATGCTCGGTGTGCTCGTACAGCATGGAAAAAGTCAGCTGATCGAGGTGAAACCTGCGATGGACCGGGTCCTTGCAAAAAAACTCCAGCGTGTCGTGCATCCACCCCATGTTCCACTTGAAGGTGAACCCGAGCCCCCCTTCACCGGCCGGCCGTGTCACCCCGCCCCAGGCCGTGGACTCTTCTGCTACCGTGAAGACCCCTGGGAACTCGGAACGGACCGCTTCGCTGAAGCTCCGTAGGAATTCGATGGCTTCCAGATTTTCGCGGCCGCCGTACGGGTTCGGCGCCCACTCGCCTTCTTTGCGGCTGTAATCCAGGTACAACATGGAAGCTACCGCGTCCAGGCGCAGCGCATCGACGTGAAATTCATCCAGCCAATAGAGACCGTTGGCGATCAAAAATCCTTTAACCTCGCTCCTTCCGTAGTTGAAGATGAGCGTTCCCCAGTCGGGCTGCTCCCCGCGTCGCGAATCTTCATGCTCATAGAGCGCCGTGCCGTCGAAACGGCGGAGCGCAAAGTCATCTTTGGGGAAATGCGCGGTCACCCAATCCAAGATGACGCCGATGCCATTTTGATGACACTGGTCGATGAAATATTTGAGATCGTCGGGAGAGCCGTAGCGCACGGTCGGCGCAAAAAACCCGGTGACCTGGTACCCCCAAGAGGCGTACAGCGCATGCTCGGCGAGCGGCATCAACTCGAGGTGGGTAAAGCCCAGTCGCTTGGCGTGCTCGATGAGCCGGGGCGCGAGCTCGCGATAGCTGAGGAAGCGGTTTTCCGCTTCTGGAACCCGCATCCAGGAGCCCAGGTGAACTTCATAAATGAGCACTGGCTCGCGCAAGATATCGTGCCGCCGGCGCCCCTCCATCCACTCCTGGTCGTCCCACTTATAAGTGGACTCCCAGACCACTGCTGCGGTCAGCGGAGGGAGCTCGAGATGCAACGCGAACGGATCGGTCTTGACGCGAAGCGCCCCTTCCCGGGTGAGGATTTCGTATTTGTAGAGGTCTCCGACCTTCACGTCCGGGACGAAAATTTCCCAGACGCCGGAGCGGCCCAGTCCCCGCATCGGAAAAAAGCGCCCGTCCCAACCACAAAACTCGCCCACCACGCTGACACGCCGCGCGTTGGGAGCCCACACGGCAAACGAGGTGCCGGCGACTCCGTCGATGGTGCGCGGATGTGCTCCCAACACTCGCCACAGGCTCCGATGTGAGCCCTCGTTGAACAAGTGCAGATCGATCTCGCCCAATGTGGGCTCAAATCGATACGGATCGCCGCGTTCATAGCTTTGTCCATCGCCGAAGCGAAATCGGATCCGATAATCGAGAGGAAGCCGTTCGTCCGGGAAAAAAACCGCGAACAGGCCGCCTCCCAGGGGAACCAGGGGCTCAGCCGGTGCCCCGTCCGAGAACAAGCATTCGGCGCCTTGAGCATCCGGATGAAAAGCTCGAACCACGACCCCACTTTGCCCCCCGATTTGCACCGGGTGAGCGCCCAGCACGGAGTGCGGGTCGTAGTGCTCGCCCCGCCTGAGACTGTCCATCCCCAGGACATCCGGGCAGAGTTCGGCCTCCGAACAAGCTCGCGCTCTCGGAGTTTTGGATGCGGACATGGTCAGGGTCATGCGCCTCCGAGAGCCTCCCGCGCAGGCCCCGGTTTGTTGGCCTCATAGCACAAGAAGAGCAACGAGTGCGGGGCCACATTGATGACATGACTCCGAGGCACGCGGTGGGTCGGCTGCGCAGTGTTCACGAGCTCATGCCAATGCCCAGTTTGCTCAATTTTGGGCAGAGCAAACTCACAAGCGCGATGGCCGGCGTTCAGCACCAAAAGCACCCGCTCGCCTCGGTTCGGCCGACCCCGTTCGTCGACCTCATCGTACGCTTCCCGGTGGACCAAGATGGCGAGGACTCGGTAGTGGGGGTTCCTCCAATCGTCGACCGTCATCTCCTGTCCGTCGGGGCGGAGCCACACCACTTCTTTGAACCCGGAATCATGGGCCGGCTCGCCGGCGAAAAAACTGCGCCGTCGAAAGAGCGGGCTCGACCTGCGGATCTGAAACAGCAGACTAACGAAGTTCAGAAAGTCGCTTTTGCGATCGTCCAAGTTCCAGTCGACCCAGGTAAGCTCGTTATCCTGGCAATAACCGTTGTTGTTGCCGCGCTGCGTGCGGCCGAGCTCGTCGCCGTGCGAAATCAGCGGTATCCCCTGGGATAAGGCCAGCGTTGCCAAGAGGTTGCGCTTCATCCGTTCGCGCGTGCGGGTAACGGGCGGCGAATTGCTCTCTCCCTCTACGCCCCAGTTTCGGCTGAAATTGTCATTGGTTCCGTCGCGATTGTCCTCGCCATTGGCCTGATTGTGTTTGCGCTCGTAGCTTACGAGGTCGTGCAGTGTGAATCCATCGTGACACGTTACCAAGTTTACGCTGGCAAACGGCCCCCGATCGCTGGCTTGAAAAATGTCGCTCGAACCGCAAAGGCGCGAGGCCACCTCGGCCACGCCTTCGTCTCCGCGCCAAAAGCGCCGCATGCAGTCCCGATACCGACCATTCCACTCAGCCCAACCCGATGGAAACTCTCCCAGCCGGTACCCGCCCGGACCAAGGTCCCAAGGTTCCGCGATGAGCTTTACCCCGGCTAGCACCGGATCTTGTTGTACCGTGGCGAAAAACCTGGAAAACGGGTTGAAATCGTGGGGATCACGAGCCAGCGTGGGAGTGAGGTCGAAGCGGAAGCCGTCCACGTGCATTTCCTGCACCCAATAGCGGAGGCTATCCAAGATGAGCTGCAAGACACGCGGATGGCGCGCGTTGAAACTATTGCCGCAGCCGGTAAAGTCTTCGTAATAGCGGGGTTGTCCAGGCGCCAGCCGATAATACGAGGCGTTATCGATGCCACGAAAACAGAGTGTCGGGCCGAGCTGGTCCGTTTCCCCGGTGTGGTTATAGACGACATCCAAGATGACCTCGATGCCCACTACGTGAAAAGCCTTGGTCATGCTCTTGAATTCGGTGACCTGAGCTCCCAGCGGGTTGGTCGCATAACGCGGATCGGGCGTAAAGAAACCGACCGTATTATAACCCCAGTAGTTGGTGAGACCGAGATCGATGAGCCGTTTTTCCGAAACGAAGTGCTGTATGGGCAGGAGCTCCACCGTGGTCACACCAAGCGCCAGGAGGTGCTCCAAAATTGGTTCCGAAGCGAGCCCTAGGTAGGTGCCGCGCAGAGGCTCCGGAACCTCCGGATGCAACTTGGTCATTCCTCGGACCTGGCACTCGTAGATTACGGTAGCGCTCCACGGAACCTGCGGCCGGTGATCGTCGCCCCAGGTGAACGCCGTGTCCAACACCACACATTTGGGGATGTGGGCGGCGCTGTCCTCCTCACTGAAAGAAAGGTCCCGATTTGAGTGGCGCGGGTCGTAGCCGAAAAGCGCTTCGCCCCACGCAATGCGCCCGGCTATGGCCTTCGCATACGGATCCAAAAGAACCTTGTTGGGGTTGAATCGATGGCCCTGTTCGGGAGCGTAGGGACCGTGCACCCGATAACCGTAGAGCTGCCCCGGCCGCACGTCTGGCAAGTAGGCATGCCAAACGCGGTTGGTGCGCTCCACCAGGGGGACGCGACCCGACTCCGTTTTAGCGGTGGGAGAGTCGAAGAGACACAACTCGACACCCGTCGCATGCTGGGAATAGAGGGCGAAGTTTACGCCCGCGCCATCCCAGGTGGCTCCGAGCGGAGAGGCCGAACCCGGCCAGGCGCGCATTTTCAAGAGCTTTGCTCCTGAAGTTTTTCCGGCGCGCGACGGGGAACGGCGAACATGCGATAGACGTGAACTCTCAGCGCGGGTGGGCCAGCCGAAAGAGATGCCCAACCCGCTCGGACGGATCCAGACGCACGAAGTTCGTCGCCCCTCGCCACCGGTAACGCTCACCGCTCAGGAGGTCCTCCACGTCGAACGCTTCGTCCTCTGACAAACCGAGCTCGCTCAGCGGCAAGTGCAGGTGGGCGTCGTGCCGCCGGTGCGGGTCGAGGTTGACCACGACCATGAGCTGGTTGCCGGGCGAAACCTTGCGATACGCCAGCACTTCGTGATTGTTGGTTTCGAGAAAGGTCAGATTCGAGAAACTGTGCAGCGCCGGGTTTTCGCGGCGAATCCGGTTCAACCGAGCGATGTCGTGTTTGATGTTTCCCGGCGCATCCCAGTTACGGGTCCGGATCTCGTACTTTTCGGAGTCTAGATATTCCTCGCTCCCCGGATGTCGGGGCTGATTCTCGCACAGCTCGAAGCCGCTGTAGATGCCGTACACGGGAGACAGGGTAGCCGCCAACAGTAGCCGTATCCGAAACGCCGGCCGGCCGCCACGTTGCAAATATTCATGCAGAATGTCGGGGGTGTTGGTGAAAAAGTTAGGTCGATAGTATTCGCTCATTTCCGTGGTGGTGAGCTCGGTCAAATATTCGCGAAGCTCCCGCTTATGGTTTTTCCACGTGAAATAGCTGTAACTCTGAGTGAAGCCGAGCTTGGCCAGCGCCCGCATTCGAATCGGACGGGTGAACGCTTCGGAGAGAAAAATCACATCCGGATGGTCGCGTTGCACTTCTCGAATAATCCACTCCCAAAACGGAAACGGTTTGGTGTGTGGATTGTCCACGCGAAAGGTCCGTACGCCCTGTTCGATCCAAAACTCAAAAACATCTTTGCACGCGTTCCATAGGGCCTTTCGCTCCGAGCACCACAGGTTTGGGGGAACGATGTCTTCGTATTTTTTCGGTGGATTTTCCGCGTGCCGGATGCTCCCATCCGGACGAATGAAAAACCACTCCGGGTGCTCTTTGGTCCAGGGATGATCGGGTGAAAACTGGAGCGCGTAGTCGAGCGCTATCTCGAGTCCGAGGTCGCCGGCGGTGCGCACCAAATGCCTAAAATCCTCCAGGGTTCCGAGCTCCGGATGAATCGCGGTGTGGCCTCCGAGCTCCGAGCCGATCGCCCAAGGGGAGCCCACATCGCCCGGTTCGCACACGGTCGCGTTGTTCTTTCCCTTGCGGTGGCTGTGGCCGATGGGATGAATCGGAGGCAAATACACCACGTCGAACCCCAGGGCGGCGAGCTCCGGCAGCCGTCGGATGACGTCGGCAAATGTGCCGTGAACGCTGCGCCGCTGCGACTGCGAACGGGGGAAGAGCTCGTACCAGGCGGCAAAGCCTGCCCGCTCTCGGTCCACCACGAGCTCGTGGACGGGCGTGTAACGGGTAACCTCCTCCTCTAAGAGGGGCGCGGAAACCGTGTGCAGGATATCTTCCGAAAAAGCCGCAGCCAGCCGAAAGTCCAGACTTTTTTGGGTATCGGCAAGCTGGCGAGCCGCCCCGAGAATTCGCTCCGCCGTTTCGCCCTTGAGTCGTCGCGCCGCTTGCTCGAGCAGCAGCGCGCCTTCCAGGAGCTCCAAGCTCACGTTTTGCCCCACCTCCAACCGGCTGTTCAGGTCCCGGCGCCAGGTGCCGAAGTGATCGGTCCAAGCTTCCACCGTGTACTGCCAGCGCCCGAGCTGGTCGGCGCGAAACCGCCCGAACCAGCGGTCCGGGTTGTATTCGTAAAAAAGCGGCGCTTGCCGCCAGCGCCGCTCGTTGGCAGGACGGTACAAGATGCGAGCGGCAAGCTGTTCATGACCTTCCTTGAATATGTTGGCGCTGACCTCCACCAGGGCTCCGACGATGCGTTTGACCGGGTAGCGGCCCGCGCTGAGCGACGGCGACAAGTCCTCGATGTTCAGTCGGGAGGGCTGTCTGGCAACGCCCACCTCGCTGTGAGGCGTGGAATCGGGTGGGGATTCGGACACGGCGCGCGGCCTATTTGAACAATGACGCGCAATGCGTCAAGCCTGCCCAGTTCCGGGACCGGCGAGGGGGGCCACAAAAGAAGCTTCGCCAAGCGGATGCTCTACCCCGAGTCGGAACAGCAGCGAAACCCGGTCGAATAATCGTGGTAATCGAATGAGTGCGCGCGGGTTCGATATTCGCAGCCTTCCCCGTTCTGGTAGGTGTCCATGAAAAAGCCGCCGGCAAAGCTACCTTTTTCGTCGAGCAGCCACTCATGCAGGTTTCCGACCATGTCGTACACGCCGTAATCGTTGGTGCACTCCGGAAATTCGCCCGAGCCCGCCACGCTGTCCGGCATTTGGTGTAAGCGTGGATCGTTCATCCATGGGAGGTTCCACATTTCAGAACGCGGGGTGTCTCGCGACGCGACTTCGTCGAAGAGCCGGACCACCGGGTGACGGTCGAGAACTTTGAATCGGTCGTTGCATCGATTCGGTTTGCGGGCATCCCCGTAGGGATAGCGCGTGTTAGCCGGCCCGCGACAAGCGGTGCGCCACTCGTGCTCTGAGCACAGTCGCTTTCCCGAGTTGAGACACGCCTGCGCGGCCTGGCGGCCGCTGATGTAACCTTGCGGCTTTACCCCCGGCGCGCTAAGCGCAAAAAACCGACGGGAATCACCATCAATGGCGCGATTGCCCGGCCACGGCGTGTTGACGCCCCCCGCCGAGAGCTCGAGAAACGCTTCCCACCGATCGATACAAAACGCCTCACCCTGACGGGCAACGTGCGCCATGCCGGAAGGGCAAAGTGGCTTATCGTTGGCGACTGAAGGCGGCTTCGAAAGCACGCTACCGTGCGTGATTCGGGGCTCCGGCGCGCCGAGGTTACCCCCAACCGGGACGTGGGCACGGCTGCTCAGCGTTTGGTCGCTGAGCGGGGCCGCGCACGCCGCCATGAACGAAAATGTAAAGAAAACCGCTCCGCGAATGGCTTCCGCCACCGCCATCAGCGGTCCCCTTTCGCTCGGGCGAACCGGACCCCGTCGAACACGCGTATGCCGGACTCGCGTTGGGACAAGCCATCAGCATAACGCCCGAAGCGGCGGATACGTAAGCTCCAAAAGACCCAGCCCCGAAAGTCCCGTAAGATCAGGCTAGTTTCCTTCAGCGCGCCGCGTCATTCGGGACTTTCTTCGGCACCAGGCGGTCGAAGACCGGGTGGGACAGCTCCCGCCTCAGAGCCCCGCCGTAAGCTAGCCTAGTCCGTGCCCAGCATCCTCAGCGCCGCCTGCACAATACGGCGGAAGCAGCCCAACGACGATACCTTCATCTCTAACCTCGGGGAAGAAGCGTTTGCGGAATATTCGCCGACGGCGGGCTCCCAAACCCTGTCCATGTCGAATCGCAAGGGCGCAGTTACTTTGATTGCCGAAAGAAATGGGTCGCCGGTGGGATTGGCCATCCTCCAGCTGGGTGAGCCGTTGGATCGGCCTGGCGTCGCATACCTACACGCCATCGCCGTCACCGCGCCCGAGCGCGGTCGCGGCATCGGAAGGAAGCTGCTCGCGAAGGCCGTGGGCCTGGTCCGCGCGCGCGGCGTTAGAGAGATCCAGCTTTCGACGGCCGATGCAAACCTGGCGGCTTTGGATTTGTTCACCAAGTCTGGTTTTTCGATCACGAAGCGGCTAGAGGGGCATTACCGGCGAGGCCAGGCGGCCTATTTGATGTCCAAGGTGCTCTGACGACGCCCCCGCGAGTGATGGGAAAAGTGACTCGAGCCAAAGTTTCCGCCGGCAAGATGGTCGAGCTGCTCGCCATTCTGATTGCCATGGTGCTGTTCGGATGCCGGTCAGGGTCCGTGCGCCGTGAAGCAACCGGGAACACCAGCAATCTGCTGTTTGGCCTGGCGCCGGTGCGCGCGCAGGGTGTGCGCAACGCAGAGCGCCTCACCGACGGCAGGGTGGCAATTCAGGGGGATGAGTGGAACACGGATCTAACGGCTGTGTTCAGCTCGGGCGCCGCGTTCGTCGAATACGATCTGGGTGCCAGCACCCGAATTACCGCCGGATATCTCCAGGGCGACAACAACGACCAATATGTGGTTTCCGTGTCCGACGACGGGCGCCGTTTTTCGAACGCATGGCGCGCGCAACCCGAGGGGCGCTCTGGTTTACGCGATCGATCCACCGCCGCGATGAACGTTAGCGGGCGTTATCTGCGCATCAGCGCCATCGGTGGCGACGGTGCCTACTCGCTCACCGAAGTGCAGCTGTTCGAAAACAAGCCGGCGGTGTTTCCGCCACAGCTCCCGGCGCGGCTGGGCATTCGCCCTGGAGAAACTCTGCGGAGCAAGGTCCTGGTGTTTGCCCTGGCTTTGATCAGCCTGGTATTGCTCTCTTCTCGGGGAGCGCGCTGGTGGTGGAACGCGCTGTGGACTTTGCCGGTAATAGCCGCCGGCGCCGACTTTTTGACCGCGTTCTTTGCCGTTTGGCCACCAGAAATGCGCGACGTATCCATGGTGCGCGCTGTGACCGCGGCCGTGGCCGCCGCGGCGGTTGCGCGGGAAGCTTTTGCGCCCAAGCGTTTCGCAGCGAGTCGCCCCATCATCATCGGCACTCTCGGGCTCTGCGCGGTCGGAGCGGTGGCTGCGTTTTTCAATCTCGGGCGCCCGCAGTTTTGGGATCACAAACGTGATCAGCCGACCTTCATTCACCCGTTCGACATGCGGGTATATTTCCCGGTGGCGAAGTATTTTCAGGAGCTTCGCTTCGATGGGGTGTACCTGGCCAGCGTTGCGGCCTTCCAGGAGGACGACCAGCGACAATTGCGGTCTCGCTTCCAGCGAGCGGAAATGCGCGATTTGAAAACGCACGCCGTAACCACAGTGGACCGAGCTCGAATTGAAATCGACGCGGTCAAAAACCGTTTTAGCCCTCAGCGCTGGACGGAATTCAAAGACGACATGCGCTACTTCCGCCAAACCATGGGGCCCGCCGACTATATGGGAAGCCTAACCGACCACGGTGGCAACGCAACACCGGTGTGGATCGCCATTGCCCATGTGATTTTTGCCAAGGCACCTGCGAGTGACCTGACATTGGGCTTGGCGGCGCTGCTCGATCCCATCTTGCTCTTGTTCACGTTCGTCATGATTGGCTGGACATTCGGGGTGCGGACGGCGCTGGTTTCGGCGGTGGTTTTCGGCGCCAACGACTTTTACATGTTCGGCAGCGATTGGGCTGGGGCCACTCTGCGCCACGATTGGATGGCATATTTGGGGCTCGCCGCTTGCGCTCTGAGGCGCGAACAATGGGTGCTGGGCGGTGCCCTGCTGGCTCTTTCCAGTCTCATCCGCGCCTTTCCCGCGCTGGGGCTCGCGGCCACACTATTGCCCGGGCTCTGGTGGATCTGGGAATACCGGAAACAACATCGAAAGTTCCCCGGTATGAGCCTGATCCGCCGTGCGCAGCGACCGCTGGAGCGCATTTTCCTGGGGGCAACCGTATGTGTGGTGGCTTGGGTCCTGATCTCCTCCCTGATGTTCCGTTTCGAAGTCTGGGGCGAGTGGTTGCACAAGGTCTCCATGCTAAACCGCGATCCGCACGTGAATCACGTCAGCCTCCGCGCTTTGGTGGCGGGCTCGGATGCCCACCAATTCCGGACCATGCAGGAGCGCATGCCGCTTTTTATCGTCGGCCTCATCGTGTGTATCGGCGCGGTCGTGCTCGCTTCGCGCGGTAAGCGTCCCGAGCAGGCGTGCATGTTTGGCTTGTTCCTGATTGCGGTGGTTTTCTACCCTGCGAACTACTACATCCACTTCGTCTTCTTGCTGCCCTTGGTGGCTAACGAGATCTCCGAAAAGAGGGCGCGGACTTCGGCTGAGCCCGGGCTAAAGGGAGGTCCCCCGATCGATAGGACGGACGCCGGCGCGTGGATGAGCTTGCTCGGTATTTGCGTCGCGCAGTACTACACGGTGCTAGAATCCGATACCGACCTGCATTTTCAAATGTCGACCGCCATCTTTTTTGCCGGGATGGCGGTGTGGTTCGGGCTGCTGATCCATCGTGATTTCGATTGGGGCGCGTTTTTGGCTCTGGCGGGGCTCGACCAAGAGGATGCGCAGGACTCGAAGCTGGCAGCCGCGGGGGGACCAGACGTGTCAGCCGAAGCGGTGTCGATCCAAGCGGAGCCGCCGGCGGCTCCTCCAGCTGACGCTCCGGATGTTCCACCGGCCGCATCCGAGGCGAACGACGGGCTGCCCGATGCGTGAGCGGCTGCTGTGGCGATAGGACCCGCTTGCGGGAGCGGGAGCGGTAATCCCGGAACTGTCAACTCAGGGAGCCTCCCCGGCAGACAGCGCGTTCTCCCCAATCAATAGCCCATAAACGGCGCAATCATAGAACTGACCGTCGTCCTCCAGGATCCGCTTCCTCAGCATCCCATCGCACGTAAAGCCGAGTCGTTCGGCCAGGCGCAGGGACCGTTGATTCGCCGCCGATGTCCATATCTCGATGCGATGGAGCGCCATCCGCTCGAAGCCAAAGCGCAAGACTTCGCGGATTGCTTCCTGCGCGAAACCCATTCCCCAGCAGTCCCTCGCGAGGTCGTAGCCGATCTTGGCCCCGCGGTGATAGCGGTCCCAGTCGAAAAGGCTCACTCCACCGATCATTCGCTGGGACGTTCTGAGCTTCATCCCCCAAATCACTTCCCTCCGCAGACGGTACGCTTCGCGTTCTTGCTCTATGAACGCAAGCGTTTCATCCAGTGTCTGCAATGGCACCGAGTTATAAAGCTGGACCTCGGGGTCGCCCCGGACGACGAAAACGTCCGCTGCGTATTTCGCTTCGAGCTCGCAGAGCGAGAGACGCGTCGTTGCGAGCACAGGAAACTCGCCGAAGTCAAACGCGGGCTGCATCGGAAGCTATGCTACCAGGCTCCGCGCTTATGGGCCTTCGCCATGACGGAGGCCCGCGAGGAACCGCGCTATCAGGCGACGGGCGAACGCCACCGGGCGGTCGGACCGCCTTCGCCCCCTTTTCCGTAAGAACTGTAGCACGGCTCGACCTCCGCGCATGAATCGGGCATAACTCCGCGGGAGCACACGCTCGATGAAGCTCGAACGGCTGCGTCGCCTGCTGGAACTCGTCGAGCGAGAGCTCGGAGCGGAAGATGCGCGCTTGGAGCTCGGTGGTCGCGATCCGGAGGACCCGAAACTCATCTGGTGCATCCTCGCGGAGGGCTGGCGTCTGGTGGCAACTTTCAAGACGCCGCCCGCCGAGCGCGCCGAGCTCTTGCAACGCTTGCAGCAACTGGCGAGCGCGTTCGCAGACATCGCCGCAACCGGACGGAGCGACGCGCCGGGGCTTCGCGAGCCGCTCACCAGTCGTCTCGACGAGGAGCTCGAAGCGCTTGCGGCTCGAGTCGAGGCGGTGCACGCGGTGGTGATGGACGAGAGCTCGCCGGTTTTGTGGGGGACCTCGGAGCCGCGGCGCGAGTCGGACAGCGTCGAAAGCGCCATCGAAGCGGCCCGGTTATGGAATCGATTGGGGCTGGTGAAGCTCGACCTGGCCGAGGCGCTGTGCTCCGAGGAGGCCGCGCTGCGGGAGCTGTTTGCCAACCGAGGACTTCGCACGCGGAGCGCCGAAGCGCTGCTCCGAAGCGTATTGCGTTTTCGCGACGATCGATGGCGTCACGACCTCGTATCCTGGCGGCAGCACTTGCTGGTCGCTCGCGCCATCGCTTTGGTGCGCGAACACACCGCGGGCGAATACGTGAGCGGGCACTTACGCTTGAGCGTCCGGGGCGCAGACTTCGGTTTTTTGGCGCGCTCTTTCGCCAGCATCTATCAGCTGATTCTGGTTTTCGACCGTGCATTTTCAGAGCTCCACGCGGAGGCAGCCATTGTTCACACGCTGCCGACCATCGAACGATTGGTAATGTCACTGCCCCCGGTGGACCCCACCCCTGCAAAGGGGCGCGTCGTCAGGTTTCCGCGCGGTTGATGGCGCCGGACAGGTGACGCGCCACCTCTTGCCTGCCGACGTTTTGCGCCTCGCCGCTCTCCATGTCTTTGATCTGCACCACCCCTTGCTCCCTTTCGCTGGGCCCCGCGATCAGCGCAAACCGCGCACCCCGCTGATTGGCTTCTTTGAGCTGCGGCTTGAGCCCGCCCACTTGCAGCGCCAAAAGCACCCTGAGCCCGGTCGCTCGGAGCTCGTCGGCCAAGCGCAGCGAATCGGCTCGCTGCTCGGCATCGAACACGGTGACAAAAGCGTCCACGCCGCTCAGGCTTTCTGGAAACATCTGGCGCTCGCTCATCAGCTCCAAAATCCTCTCGAAGCCGATGGAAAATCCGACTGCGGGCAGGCTCTGGCCCGCAAAACGGCCGATGAGCTGGTCGTAACGACCTCCCCCGGCGAGCGCCAACGACACCTCTTGGCTCGCGATCTCGAAAATCGGTCCGGTG
>DASXTY010000635.1:0-2608 GCA_036505155.1 Polyangiaceae bacterium
TATCGGTGGGATGTCCGGCGGCCTTTACACAAGGGTGCGCGGGTCTGCACACTGGGACGGTTGTCCGGTGTGTCCGGTGTGTCCGGTGTTCGGACGTACTCCCGTTTGCGAATTCGAACGGTGTGCCGCCTTTAACACCCAGTCTTTCCTTTGCGTTTTCTCGAATCAACGCTCAGGCACGAAAGCTGCCTTCTTGACCGATCGAAGGCGCATTGGAGCGCCTCTAACCAAGGGACGGACATGATTTCTCCCCCGCACAGAGCTTTCGCATTTTTGACCGCGACCATGGCTGGAGCCGGCCTTTCATCGGCTGCCTGGGCACAAGAGCAGGAGCCTCGCCCATCGAATCAAGCGAGGTTTCCCGATGTTCCAGCGCAGAACACGGACGCAGCAGCGCCCGCCCCTTCGCAAACCCCTGAACGCGAGCCGGAGCCTTCGGAGAGCAAACCTGAGCCTTCGGAGAGCAAACCCGAGTCGCCGGAAAACAAACCCGAGCCGCCGGAAAACAAACCAGCGACTACTCCGACGGCTGATGAATCGCTTGACTCACCGGTGCCGGTGTTCCGCCCCGCGCCCCGGTACGCTCAACCAGCCAATGAATACGATCGCGGCTCGCACGACGAAGAGCGTCCGCATCGAATGGAGCGAAGATGGTCTGGGTGGCAGACTTTGCTGGTTGACGGGTTCGCGGTTGGCTCCTCGGTCATCGCCGGACAAACGGGTAGCGCGCAGCTGGGGTACATTTCGCTTGGTACCTACTTATTGGGGGCTCCCACGATTCACTGGGCACACGGGAAGACGGGAGCTGGCTTCGGAAGTCTGGGACTCAGAGCCGGGAGCACGGCGGTCTTCGTTATGGGTGTGGTCGGCTGTGCCGCGGGCAGCGGCGGCGCGTGCATCTTGGGTTTTGCCGGCGCCGCTGGAATGATCGCAGCCATCCCCATCGATGCTGCCGCGCTGGCGCGGGAAGAGGTGCCGGCAGGCGAGGCGGCTGCTGCGCGTCCTCACCGCGCGGCCCTACCGCTGTACGTTAGCCCTACCATCGACGTTCGGCATCGCACAGCTGGGGTGCAGGTGGGGTCCAGCTTCTAGTGTGCTGAGTTCGTAGATCGGATCAATAATGGTCAGCACCTTAGGGCGCGCGAAAGAATAACGAAACGAACCCTCGCGCGCTTCGAGGTGAGAAAATTGTCGAGGGCAAAGGCAAGGGCGAGTTTCGAGCTCGGGTGGGCGCAGCAGGATTTGAACCTGCGACTTCGTCCGTGTGAAGAACGCACTCTACCACTGAGTTATGCGCCCGAAGACGTCCGCCCAGGGGGGATAGCGCGACTCGGCTGGTAGAGCAATCGGTCCGCGAGCCGTTGCCCGAGCGCCACCCACTCCGTGATATAGGTGCGAGATCCATGGTTGGCATGACCCCCGGGCCGGAGGCTGGGCCAGAAAAGCGGAGTGAGCCGTCCAGCGGGACCGAGCCGATTGCAGGACGCGCCGATCGCCTGGGGGGGCTCATTATCGTTTCGGTGGTCTTCGTGTTGTCCCTCGGTATTGCCGCCTGGTCGCAACGACAGGCGCGCGGGCCCGCCAGCTTGCCTCCCGGACCTCCAACCACACAAGGCGTGGTTGGCTGGCAAAACGCCGTGAACCCGGTGGAGACCTTGAACGCCGCCCGGTCGCTGACCCAGCGCTCACTGCTGCGCGGCTTCATTGCACGAGGCGTGCGCAGTGACGGGACCATCGACATGCGAGTCGGAACGGGCCATGTTCGGTATTCGTTTCAGAGCCCGCCCGGAAAGGGCCCGCAGCCCGATTCAGAAGGGCACCGTGCCACGCGCTGGCGCTTTTGCGGCGAGCAGTCGGTAGAGCTCAACCAGCGCGGTTTGCGGGCAGAGCCGGATCGGAGCGGAGTGTTATGCCCGCCCGTCCACATCGAACCGCTTCCCGATCCTCGTTGCACAATGCGCGACATTTGGAAGCAGGCGATGGCTCGGGGAGCTGCCTCCAGCGCCACGGCGCAAATCGAATATTACCGCGCTCAAGCTGGGCCGGCTTGGCGCTTCGGCATCGCCGGCACGCAACATGGCTTCAGCGTCTATGGCGACTGCGAGCGGCTGCTTCTGGGAGCGGAAGCTGCGGGAAGTGTTCCGTGATCAATGTTCATCGACCGTGCCTGGACAGCTTCACGGTATCGAGATAGAGTGCCGCGGTCGGAGGTTCTTATGCCGTTCACCGGTCGGGCTTTAGGGGCTTTGGTGATGGGTTTTTTGCTGGCGGCCGGGTGTGGCGGCTCAACCGAAGAAGGCGGGCCGGGAGGGACCGGGGGCGCGCCGTCAGTTGGCCCGGTTTCGCAACAAGACTTCGCTCGGGTGTTCGCGAGCTCGGCGTGCAGTAGCATGGCTTCCTGCTGCCAAGCGAACAAGTTTGCTTACGACTATCAGGTATGTAAGAGCTCGCTCGAGGGGCAGCTTCAGGCTTCGCTGTTTCGGATACAGGGGCTTGCAGTGGGCTACGACGCTGCCGCCGCCGGCCAATGTACGGGTGGGGTCATCGAAGTGTTGAGCGCCTGCAAGGGTGACGCGTTTGCCAGCGATTCCTGCGATCGCATTTTCGT
>DASXTY010000636.1:0-2270 GCA_036505155.1 Polyangiaceae bacterium
AGATTCTTGTGAAACCCGCGTCGCTCGATGAGCGATATCAACCTCTCGAGAGGGTCGCGGAGCTCGGGGTCCTCATTGATTGCCGCAAGCTCGCTACGCGCAGCGGCCGCCTCGTCGCCACGCTGATCCTCGATGAGAGCGAGCTCGTGCAACAAGAGGGCCCGCGCGGTTGCTTCATTGGCAGCCTCGCGCTCGGCGCGCACCTGCTCCGGGCTCATCATGAGGCTCGTAGGCTCCAACGACCCGCTCAGCTCAGGGGACACTGTCGACATGGTTACGTACCGGCAGCCCGGCTTCGCGACTCTACGGGAGTTATTTCACCATGCCTAGAGCGCGTTTGTGCGCGGCGCAAGCAACACAAAACCGCACTATTTTGGCCGCCCCCGAGAGCATCGACGGAGCGACGGCCCGTCGCCGGATGCTCAATCGTTGCGTCGGACCAGCCAATAGCCACGCGGGGTGTCAATCGGAACCCTGTGTACCGTTCCGACCGGCAGGGTGAAGAGCGCGTATTCCAACGCGGGTTCCAAGATCCCTCGCTGGATCTGTCCCGCGTCGGCTGTTGACCCACGGTCTCCCCGCTTCACTGCGCCTTCAAAATCACGACGCGCTTCTTTCAGCGCCTCGGTTGCGCGCTGTAGGGCAAACGCTTTCGTCGGGGCGTTCTTGTCGGCGAGCTGTGCACCTTGGTAACCAAACAGGATGACACCGAATCCCACGCTTTTCGGCGCGTCCGGGGGTAGCGGTGGTAGCGGCCCCCCATCCGGCAGCGTGGCGAAATCTCGAGCCTCGGCTTGCGAGCCGATGGGGCCGGCGCGAGACTCAGCCTCTGAAGCTGACGGTCGAGGTTCGGGTGCTCGGGAGGGGTTTTCCACCGCTGGGTGGAATGCGGCAGCCCGAGACCTTCCACCGGGTCGGACCTTTAGCACGATAACGACAGCAGCCGCGGCAACCAGCGAGAAGAAAAGGAAGGCGCTGAATCGCTGCATGGCGGCCTGAGCGGGCCTATCATGGACGCTCGGCATAGGGAGGACAAAAGCGCGGCGCCCGGCGCGCGCTCCTGCTAAGAGACTCCGAAGGGTCTGATGTTCAAGGTCGAGTGCCCCAGCTGCACCGCGCCGTACCAGGTGGACGAACGGCGGGTCCCGGCCAGCGGGCTGAAAATGCGCTGCCCAAAGTGCGGGACTTCTTTCAAAGTCGACCCGCCGCAGGACATTTCATACGCCGGCCCGAGTCCAGCGCTCGGTGCCTCGCTTGGTCCGCGCCTGGAGAACCAGCCGCCCCAGCCTGGCCGCCCCGCAAGGAACCGCGCCCACAAGGCGACTATGGTTGGCGTTGCCCCGAGTGGCAGCGTACCGCCGCTGGTGCCCCCTCAGCCGGTGGATTCGGCCCCACCGGACGCGACCGCCCCTGTACCGTCGTCCCCCCCGGTATTGTCCGCCCCCTTACCGATACCCCGCGTACCGTCCCCCGAGCCACGAGTTCTACTGACGCCCTCGCCACCCAGCGCATCCCCGGGTGAAGACCCTTATTCCGAGGTAGACCTCCCCATGGTGGGTGGACCGGTAGCGAGGGGGAAAGCCGAGCCCGTATCCGCGCCGGCGACCCGCCCTCCGCTGGAGTTGGACCTCCCGTCTCCGGTGGAGCCCCCGGCGATGGCGGAATTTTTCGCTGCGCCGAGCGCCCCTTCTGTAACGGAACCGTGGACCGGTCGCGCCCCCGGGCAACCTACCGCGATCGCCGCTAAAGATGAGGGCTTCGGTGAGCTCGACCTCCCGTTGCCACGCGAGAAGGAACCCAAGCCGCAGCCTCCGATTGTCGTCCCATCTGTCGATCGGCAATTCGGTGAAGTTGAGCTCCCGTCTCCGGGAACTGGATTGACGCCATCGCCGTTTGCTCTGGACTTGGATTTGCCCAGTGTCCCGGGGGCCAAACCAGCGTCAGCGGAGCCTGTTCAGCGGCGACCCGCTGAAGCTTTTGGTGAGCTCGATCTGCCGTTACCTGGTCAAGCCCGTCGTTCGCTGCGTGAGACAGCCCTCGGAATGGGTGCTCCTGCGCCGCAGGCCACGGGAGCTCGTGGCGTAGACCTACCCTCCCCCCGGGGGGCTGTTGCTTCGAGCACGGGCGCCATTGATTTGCCGGTGCCATCCGCCGAGCTTCCGTCGGTTTCGGCCGCGCTACCCTCGGTGGGAATTGGCTCAGAGCTCCCTCAGGTAGCGGACTCCCTGCCTGCACGCGCGGACAGCTTGCCGGTGCCCGCGGACAGCCTT
>DASXTY010000637.1:0-3042 GCA_036505155.1 Polyangiaceae bacterium
AGAAGCAAGAAGGGTGCCGTAAACGCTCGCCCCGCTCCATCCGCAATTTCAGCCCAATTCGGGCGCCTGGGCCGATCGCTGTGTGCCAGGTTGTGCCTCTGCGCGTCAATGAAAATCCAAACCGTGCGCTTGGAGCAAGTCGTCGAGCAACGGTTGAGCAGTATCGAGATCGCCGACCAATGGGTGATTGAGCAGGGCTTGAAGCGCCAGCTTTTTGTCCCGCCGCATGGCGGCGTCCACGGTGAGCGACTCGTAGGCCTTGACGGTTTGAACCAGGCCTCGAAACGCGGTGGGTAGGGGCCCGACGCGAACCGGATGGGCGCCCGAGGCGTCAACTTTACAGGTGAGCTCGACTGCGACGTCATCCGGGAGGCCGTCCACCGCACCGCGATTCATGGTGCTCATCACCAACTCTTCACCGGTGTCGCGCAGGATGGCGCGGAGCACGGAAAAGGTGATGTCGCTGTATCCACCGCCTCCGCGCAGCGAAAGCGACGGCGGCTTGGTTACGGTGTTGGGATCGGCGGCTTCGGCAAACACCTTTTTTTCGATTTCCTCTACTTGCTGAGCGCGCGTCTGCTCGCGGCGCTGCGCGTCTTCCACGCGACGCTTTCGATTGAAAAACATGGACGTGTAACCCGGCATGGGCACTGCGCCCAGGATGCGGGCGGCTTTTAGCCATTCGGAATCGGGCTCTTGCTCCAAAAGGTGCTCGATTGCCTTTTGGGTGACATCTTGGCCGTCGGTTACGAATCGATAAATGAATCCGAGGTGGTTCAGCCCCACCGAATACATGCTCAAGCTTGGGAACGGGCCTCGAAGCTTTTCCCGCAGGCTCTCCTGAACACCGGGGATGCCGGAGCAAAGCCCAACTAGCTTGGCGTCGGAATAGCGGCAGACGGCTTCTGTGATGATGCCGCTCGGATTGGTGTAGTTGAGAATGGTCGCGCTGGGAGCGCGCCGTGCTACCGCCCGGCCGATCTCGACCATTTCGGGAATGGTGCGCAAGGCTTTGAACATTCCTCCGGGGCCGGTGGTTTCCTGTCCCACGATTCCATATTTCAAAGGAATGGTTTCATCCAGGTGCCGGGCGCGCGTTCCACCCACCCGAATTTGAGTGACCACGAAGTCGGCGCCATCCAACATGGGATCCAGGCGCACATCTTCGGTGACCTCGATGGCTCGCTCCGCGTGGTGAACCATTCGGCGCGTGAGCCCGGCCATGATTCCCAGGCGCGCGGCGTCGATGTCCGTGAGCTGGATGCGTGCGACGGGAAGTTCCTGGTGCGACCTCTGCAAGATGCCTTCGATGAGCTCCGGGGAATAGGAGCTCCCGGCTCCGACGATGCAGAGTGTGAGATTATCGTGCATGGCTGGTTTCCTCAGTTGGTATCGAGCCGGAGCGCGCCGCTCGCCAGGGTGACCGCCTGGTCCGTCCAGAGCGACGGATTCTTACAAGCAAAAACCACGCTCGCGGGCCAGCTGGGGTCGAACTGTTTGCACTCTATCAGACGAGACAGCGCTTGTCGCTTGGCGCTGCCGTGGATCACCAGCGCCACCTCCTTCGAGAGCTCGGTGACGGTTTTCAGGCCAACGGTGATCCCGTGCCGAGGAACGTCTCCCAGACTCTGAAACTCCGGAAAAGTGGCGAGATTATCGCGCCGCGTGCTCTCCGGTAGCGACACCACCCGGGTCCGGCTGCCGAGCTCGCTCCCCGGACCGTTGAACGCCACATGGCCATCGGAGGCGCCCGACGCCAACAAGAAGATATCGATGCCGCCCGCGTCTGCAAGGGCGCGGTCGTAGTCCTCCGGAGACTCCGGATGGGGCAACCAAACCTGGTCTAACGGGACTTGTCTTTTGGCGGGTAAACCCGAGTTGAGCACGTCGCGGATTTCTTCGAAGGCAAAACGAACGCAGCTGAAATGTGCCTGTCGATCGCAATGCACGAGGCTTCCTCCGTCTTCAACCAAGTAGTCATCCATCATCGCGATGGTGAGATGTGAAAAGTCGGAAAAGCGAGTTGCGGCCAGCCGCCCGAGCGCCTGGTACGTGGTCTTCAAACTCCTTCCCCCCGGACAGCCGAGCACGAAGCGCCGGCCCTGGCTTCGGGCTTTTTCGATCTTATCCAGGAGCTGGTCTGCGAGATTTTCGCCGAGCGTTTGCGGGTCGCGAGACACCAAGACCCCAAGCCCCAAAAGGCGCCGAACATTCGGGACCGCGCTCCTGACCAAATAAGAAAAAAGCTCCTGCGCGTCCTGCCCCGCACCGTGAGCGGCCCAAATTGCTGCGCCGCAGTCGGGTGGAAGCGCCGCCCGAACGGTGCCGATCCCGGTCGCTGCGCGCCCGACCCGAAGCTCGAGCTCTTTCCAGAATCCGATCGGCGCGCGCTCGATCAAGCCGCCGCCGAAAGCCACCGAAGCGGCGCCGGAATGTTCCGCTAAAGTTTTTGCCGCGAGCGCGTAGTCGTCGAGAGCTTTTTCTACCAATGAGACGGCGGCCTCCTCACCAGAAAGCCACGCCTCCCAGAGGTACGGCATCGCCATGCGACGGTGTGCGCCCAGGCTGGAAAGCGTCCAGAGCGCTCTGCCGCGAAGGAATGCGTCAGCTTGCGCTGCGTCCGAAATCCCAAAAGCTAGAGAGAGCGCGTGGCTCAGACCGGAGCGCTGGGCGCGGCCGTCGAGAGCGCGCACCAAGTACCGCAACACTTCGGTCCGCAGATCGAATTGCGCGCCCAAATCCAGATGGTCGAATAGGCGTTCCTCGCCCAAAGCCCGTCGATAAGCGGCGGTAAAACCGCTTCCGTGCTGAACCATCGCGGCAGACGGCTCGGCGGATGCGCCCCACAGCGCGACGATGGCATCGTTTCCCAAGCTGAGCCGCGCGGAGTCGATCCCGAGCCAACGCGCGACGCCGGCGTGCTGGAGCGGCATTTCATCTTCAAAATCGATACCGCTCAGACCCACCGCGGTGCGGGTGACCGCTTCGGCGTCGACGCCCGACTCGCGACACAAATCGGAAAAGACCGCCCGGAGGATTTCT
>DASXTY010000638.1:0-2853 GCA_036505155.1 Polyangiaceae bacterium
CCAGGTCGGCGTTCGCGACCAGCTCGACCCCGTCCGCCGGGCGCGCGGACACGACCAAGTCGATCAAATGACGCAGGCCCTGGGTGTCCGAGTTTTTCTGATCCGCTCGGTATGTGGCTGCCTTTTTCGTCGGGTCTGCTACACAGCCGACGCCGGGGTCGAACCGAAAACCGTCCGCGCATTGAACCTCCACTGTGTCGTCGCGCTCCGGCCCCACCAGGTACCCGATGGCGGCGCTCAGGGTATCGTCTTCGGTCTTTTCATCGCGCGGCACCCGTAGCTTGAATTGGAAGCCTGCGGTCTTTCCCGCGTTGTTATCGATGGTATTGTTGTATCCGTTGACCAGAAGTGCGTTTATCTCGAAGCTTCGGTTGACATCCCACACCGCGCGGATACCGGTGTGAAACAGCGGGTGACCCAGCCAATACAAAAGGCCGCGCGTGTAATTGATGTTGTCCTGGCTTTCGGCGACCTCGACCCCGTAGATGGTGTCGAATTTGCCGAGATCGAGCCTAAAACCGCTGTCTTTGCCACCGGGTTTCCAGGAGCCAAAGGCTTGCTTTACGAACTGCAGCCCGACTTGATTATCGCAGGGGTCAACCAAACTGAAACAACCGGCGTAGCGTTCTGCAGTGGGCCCCCAACGCAAACCGATGGTTCCACCCACCGGATCGGCCGGATGGCTCACGTCGGCTCCCACCCAAGACAACGCAAATCCGTTCGCCGTGTCGTAGGCGCGCACTTCGTCTTGTGGACCGCGCTGCGGTTTTGGAAAATTGTAGTTTACGCCCGCGTACGCGTCCGCAAAGACGCGAAACTGAATTGCTTCGCGCCAGTTCTTTCGAGCGGGCGCTTCGGTAGCGGGAGCCTCCTCGGATAGGGGGGCGGGTGTTGGCTGCACACTCGGCGCGACCGGCGCGGCCGGCTCGGCCGGGGGCTCGGGCGCAGCGGGTGCGGTGGCGGGCGCTGGTGGCGGCGGGGCGGGCTGCGGGCTCGGAGGTGTCTGCGCACCGCCGGGCGGCTCGGGCGGCTGCGCTCCGCCGGGGGCCGGCTGAGCGGGCGGCGGCGTCGGCGCGGCCTGAGCCAAGGCGTTGGAAGAGCTCATCTGCAGAGTTGCCGCTGCCGTGAAGGCGAAAAGGTTCGATCGAAGTCGCATGGTGGTCTCCCCGATGGCGAAGTCCGGCCTCTCGTTACCACACCCTCTCTCTCGGTCGCCAATTCAAAGCCGACGGCGAAAGCGGCTTCAGACGGCGCGGAGACTTATTTAGCAGCGACTGCACTGCGGGCGAAAATCAACGCATACGACCGAAGACTGGGATTGAACAGTGTGACCCGCCCCGGGAACTGACCGGGGCGGAACTCCGCATACCAGGGCAGTGACCGCCAAGCGTCGGTTTCCTTCATGTATTCCGGAACGATCAGGTCGAGCTCCACGTAGCGTCCACCGCTGAACTTTTCGAGTCGCGGACCGAAGCTCCAGGCTTCGTGTCCGGCACCGGGGCGAAGGTCGTTGTGGATGGCGCCGCCATACGTGATGACCAACCGATCGGAGTGAAGAGCGCGGTTGCGCTTCACCAGCGCTTCGACTTTTTCGGCGGTGAGGCGGGCGACAAGCTCGAGCATCCGGTCCACTGCCTCGGCTCCGGCATCGGCGATCCGTTGATAGTCCACGCAGGGCGGGCGGAGCACATGCGGCTGGATTCCAAGGAGCTTTGCGCGCTCAGCGAGCTTCACGAATTCACTTTGCGCGCTCGGCGCTTGCGTCCGGGTCACCGGCTTCTGCTGCTCGGCGACCCGCTGTTCGGTGCGCCCGCAAGCGCCTTCCGCCACCCATAGCTCGATCACGAGATCGGAAGCACGAGAAGCCAACCGAGGCAACAAGCTTTCCGTGAATCGTTGCGTCGCCGACTCCACCGTCTCCGTCCCCTTCTGGACGTGCGTCTCCCCCACCGCAAGCACGCCCGGCGAGGATTGGAGCACGCGCTCCAAAGCCACTTCCGGCGAGTCGAAAAGGGCACACCCGAGCGCGCCGCAGGAGTCGACTGCCGGCTGTCTCGAGCGGCTTTTACACGCATGCGTCAAAGGCGTCAGGCTGAGCCCGCAGCAAGCCCCGATGTACCAGAGCCCTGCGTTCGTGCGTCTACTGCGCATCGGCGCGCTGGGCGATGGAGGACGCAATGGCGGAGGAGCGCAAGAGGAAACTTTCGAGGTCCTTGGGCTGCTCATCCTGTACGTAAAATGCGAGCATGTCAGATCGCGACTCGACGATTAGGTCGCGGTTGCGTCGCAAGTTTTCGTCCGGCCCGCCTAACAGCACTTGCCGAATCCGGTCCCGACTTTGCCCGATCACGTAATTGAAAAAGCCAAAGGGCTCGACGTCACCGACTGCGTTGAAACCCTGGCCCCGCATGGCCCGGAGCATCCAGCTATTGGGAAGCAAACGGAATAACGGCAAGTCTCCAGGAAACCCGCGAACCACCAGCACCGTTTTGCGCATGCCCTCCTGCACTGCATCGTCCCAGGTTCCATCCTCTTCGACTCGGTATTCGGGAGTCAGCAACGAAACCAAAATGAAGGTGAGCCCTTTGAGCTCGCACTGCTGCGCCTCGGCAACCTTGGAGCCGGGGCCGAACAGCGCGCGCAAATCCAGATCCAGTCCCTCCAAATCTTCCGACTCTAAATCGACGAATGCATAGCGGCCCCTAAAAGCCTCAAGCCGAGCGCGACGGTGCCGCTCCCAAAGCAGCTTGCCGGCCACCACCAAAAGAACCACCAGGCCCACCCCGAGTCCCACCAGAGCCGCGGGCTTCCACGACTCGGGGTCGCTGGCTGAAGGTTCGGTCGCCGCTCGCC
>DASXTY010000639.1:0-2389 GCA_036505155.1 Polyangiaceae bacterium
CCTGGGATTTACCGCGCGCGGACTTCGTGCATTGGGTGCTGGTGGATATCGATCCGACCGAAGGCGCGCTCCAGGAGGGCGAGTTCTCGAAGGGAGTCACAAAAAAGGGTAAGGCCGGACCCGAGAGCGCTCGCAGCACGCGCAGTGGACTCAACGACTACACCAGCTGGTTTGCGGGTGATCCCGGCATGGAGGGAAAATATTACGGTTACGATGGTCCGTTCCCACCGTGGAACGATGCGCGGCGGCATCGTTACCGCTTCACCATCTACGCTCTCGATTTTCAGCGTTGCCCCGTTGAAGGGACGTTCACCATCGATGCAGTGCGCAAAGCCATCGAGGGACATATCCTGGCTCAAGCGGAGTTCGTGGGGACGTATCACATTTACCCAGACGCGAGATAAGAGCTTCGATGGAGCTTTTCAGCGCACGCGCAGGCGAATACTGCTGCTGAGCGCATTATCCGCGCGACGTGCGAATTCGAGGAAGGTTCTGTAGTCCTCGGGCTGAACCCGGCCCGCAGGCAATGCAATGGAGCGATCCAGGGTGAGCCGGTTATCCTTCACGCGGTCGGAAACCACCACTTGGCGCGCCCCATCTCGGATTTTTACGTCGAGCACCGGGCTTTGAACGCGAGCACCGGCCGGCGTTTCGATATTCAAGTGCACCCGATGGTCAGTGGCCTCCCCGATGAGGAGCGGAGTCTGGCGTTCTGGCAAAGTAGCTAGCTGCGACAGGCGCGGAGTGAAGGGTGGGGAGATGATGAGGGAGTCGCCGGCTGGCTGAGCAAAACTGGATGTCTCGGCGCGCATTCGAATGAATAACGGTAGGTCGAGGTCGCTGAAGTGGTCGATTTTGAAGCTCATCAGGCGAGCCCCTTGCAAGGATTGGCCCAAAAGCTTGGATTCCAGCTCCCCGTGCAAATTGCGCTCGGGCACTTCAGAGAGCCACTTGCGCAAGGCCACCGCGTATTTGCCCTGGAAGCTCAAGTTCAGATCGATCTCGGCCGATCCGTCCGGCTTCAGCTTGGCGCTCCCGTCGTAGCGGATCCCATCTGGTACACCGTCGGGCGGGGTGGACAACCGCTCTGGCTTTCCATCGGAGAGCAGGAAAGCGGGCATTCCACGGACCTCCGCCGGCACGTAGCCGAACGGGGCGTAGCGATTTTCGAAGGTTAGCCAAAGCGGTCCCTTTTCGGCACGCAGCCGCAAGAGCGGTTGGTTGTATTGCGTAGCGCGCGAAATAGGACCGGTTGGTTCTTCGGCCAGTCGGTTTTTTGCAAGCGCATATTCGGTTTTGATGCCGAGGGCGCGGCACAGGGCCACGAAGCCCCGCCATCGATTGCCTTGTCTCCCCATGACGACGCGTCTGCCATCGAGCTCCTCCCCTTCTTCGATGTTGCCGAGCACCCATCGATAGAGCCGTTTGGCGCGCTCGGTGATTGCGCCGGCCGGCACCTTTTGAACCAGGCTCCGCGCAATGGCGGAAATTCGGGGGTCCACCGGCGTATTGTCCGCAAGCACGTCGCGCACCGCGGTCAGTCTCTGCTCGAGACTGAGACCCCAACCAACCTGGACGCTGGGCAAGAATTCGGTGACCGGCGGGCTGTTCGGTTCGACCGGCGCTGCTGGGCTAGAGTCCACTCTCCAGCGGAGCACGCGCACCGCTCCCTTTTCGGTGACCACGGGCGCCGGGACGCTGCCGTGGGTTTCGATCATGAGCCGCTTTTCCGACGGCGCAATCACCAAAAATTCGCTTCTCGCATACGCTATGTTCTCCTCGCGAAAGAACCAGCGCGGCCCGAGGTAGCTCGCACCCTGCTGACCGTCCCCGGGCAAGTTAGTGATGTGTTCGGTCTCGATGTAATCGCCAACCTCCAGGTGCGGCATGGTGACCGTCGGTTTGCCCGCCACCATCTCCGGCTCCAAGATCCGACCGTCTCGCTTGATGACCCGCATGTGCAGAACCAGACCGTCCAGACGAGGATGTTCGGCAAACTGGTTGATGGCTTCGGGCGATTGCATCCTCAAGATTTCGTGCTCGAGCATTCGACTCGAGCCGTCGTCGTGCACCCATACGGCTGCGTAGTCGAGCACGCGAGCCGCGGTCCCCGGCATGTGTTTGCTGCTCTTTTCGTAGTCCCGGATGATGTCGAGCGCAGAGAGCCGGTACGGCTCGAGCTCGCTTGAGCCCTCGATCAAATCCAGCGCATCCTTCAGGCGCCCGGTGGGGGCTCCCGCTTGGACGGCATCCACCAGCGTGCGGGTGAGCGCCGTCTGCTGTCCCGCTGCATAGTGGGCGTCAGCCCAGTCCAGGCGCGCCTGCTGGTTTCGCGGCTCTTTCTTTATGGCCGCAGCAAGCTTGTTCCAAGTTTCCGAGTCGTGGCCTG
>DASXTY010000640.1:0-3507 GCA_036505155.1 Polyangiaceae bacterium
TGACGGGAATCAGGAACGCCACCAAGAGCAAGGCGCCGATCTTGGTGCGATAACCCAGGAGCACGCTGAGCCCGCCCGCAATCGCCATGAGGCCGGAGAAGGGGACCAGCAGGCCCGCTAGGGGCACGCCTTGCGACGCCGCGTAGCCGATGGCCTGTTTAGAAAAGTGAAAGAGTCCCGAGTTGATGAAGATGGCGGAAAAAAGGATCCGCCCGACAAGAACCACGTACTTTAGGGCCTCGTGTTTGCCGACAGTCTGGACGCCGGGGTGCGAGATCGCTTCGGTAGTCATTACGTCTGCTCCTTTTGAGTCACGGTGCCGGCGACCCCGGCACGACCTCCGGAAACGTGGTACGTTGCAGCGGATGCTACAAGGGGTCAGTCTAAGACATGACGTTTCAGATTCTGAAACGATGGTTCACGACGTGCTGGACCTGCGAGCCTTCTGCCTGACGGTGGACCTTCGGTCGCTCAGCGCGGCCGCCAAGGTGATGGGGGAAAGCAAGGCAACCCTGAGCCGCCGGATCGCGCGGCTCGAGCGCTTCCTGGATGTGGCGCTTCTGCGCCGGAGCCCTCGGTTGGTGGAGGCGACCGAAGACGGATTGAACTACCGCATGCGGATTGGCCGGGTGCTCGAGCTGCTAGGGGACGCGAACACCGCAGTGCGCGGGGCGCAGGCGATGCCCAGCGGTCACCTGCGCGTTACAGCCCCGCCGGAGTTTGCGGGCATTTTGGCGTCGCACATCGCCACCTTTGGCCGTCGCTACCCGGAAGTCGCGGTGGAGATGGTGATGGCGCAAAAGGTGCTCGACCTGGACGCGGAGCACATCGACGTAGCCCTGCGCATGGCTCTTCGCCTGGCGGACTCGACGCTGATTGCCCACAAATTACTGGAGCTTGAGGCGATATTGATTGCCTCGCCGGAGTACTTCAAAGAACACCCTGCGCCCGAGCGCGCTGAAGATCTGACGGGCCATCGGATGATCGTCCTCGGGACGACACGAAGCCAGCGTCTGGTTCCGCTGCACCGATCGGAAGCCACCGGTGAGCTCTCGAAGCTCCGCGTCCGACCGGCTATCGCGAGCTCCGACATGAATTTCGTCAAGGAGGCGGCGCTTGCCGGGGGAGGCATTGCTTTTATTCCCAGCGTTGTTGTGCAAAGTGAGCTCCGCTCGGGGCGGTTGATGCAGGTTCTGAGTCATCTCGTCTTGACCGGCTCGGCCCTGTACTTTTTGCACCATGGGGGGCGCTTCCTGCCGCCCAAAGTGCATGCGTTTCGCGACTTCATGCTGGAGGCTTTCGGGGCCCCGGGCCGCCGCAGGCTCATACCTAAATAAGGGCAGATGAATCCTGGTCTGGCTGTGAGCACTCGCAAAAGCTTAAGATACGTGGTGGCGTGCCGTCGCCCTGGAGGTGAGGCGCGCCGTGGGCGGCGACGCCGTCTCGAAATCACCTTACCGGTAGGAGCACTCGTTTGAGTTCCGCAAACCAAGAAACGGAGCAATGGCGTTGGATGGATAGCCGCGGGCGACTGCACGCGGTGAGCGCCCATCAGCTTCGCGCGTCTCTTTCGAGCTCTACCCTTGCGCCCAACACGTTGGTGTGGAAGCGGGGCTGGCGGCAGTGGATCCCGGCAAACCGAGTGGCTGAGCTTGCGCTCGCGTTGCCGCTTGGAAAGGCCGAAGCGCCGGTACAAGTGGGCTTCGACTCCAACATGCAGGATCCTCCTTCGCTTCCGGGCGTAACCTCGTCGATGGGTGGAGCTGCGTCCGCGCCGTCAGCTCCGCGCCCGTCGCAGCCTCCTGCTGCACCTCCAGCGCCAACGGCATCGCCTGTGGCAACGGTATCGAGCGCAGCAGCATCGCCCCGGGGAAAGTCCTCGCCGGGTGCTGCGGCGGGATCCGCGCCGTCCGCAGCGCGGCCCGCCCAGATTACGCGGCACGGCTTTGCCGCGCCGACCGGCTTTGCGGTGGATCAGCGGCCCTCCAACCCGGAATGGATCGCTAGGGAGCCGCTGCCCACCTTGATGGAGCCGGACGAGGTTCCCGCCACTCCGACCTTGCGTCCTCCTGCTGCTGTGCCACCTCCGCCGCGCGCGCTTCCCGGCACGCCGCACGCGCCGATTGGCCTGTATGCAAAGAGCAGCATCGGGGAAACTGAATCACGCGGTTCGCGCGATACCCCTGTGCCCGCCGCGCGATCGACCGACATGAACGCACACGCTAAGGTTTCTTCGGCGCAGGTGGTTCCCGAAAGGACCCTCCGGGGGTTACAGCGACCGGAGCTGGTCCGCCGGCCCGCTCAGCCCACCATTCCGGACGATGACCTGGACGAGGGGTTTTTCTTGCCGGGCGGTGCGACGGGTCGCTTTGAAGCGCGGGACGCTCGAGAGGGCGACGCCGAGCGCGCCGTCAGGTCCGATCAGATATCCGTCCAGACTTCCGAGTTGCCTAAAGCAAGAGCGGAGCCTTCGGTGGCTGCTCACAAAGTGCTGAGCGAGCCGCCGCCCGCCTCGGCTCCGAGATCCGAACCAATCCCGAGCGCAGCGGTCAGCGCAGATTCCAGCGCAACCGTGCTGCGTGCGGCGGTAGCCATCCTCGCCCTGCTTTGTGCCGCGCTCGGGGTGGTGGTTGTGATGCTCTTGGTCCGGTCGGAAAAGAAAGCTCCGGTAGCGTCCGTGTCGAATCAGCAACCGGTCGATGCAGTGCTCGAGAAGCCCGCCATTGGGTGCAGCCTATCGGGCGCCGCTTTGCGGCTTGCGGCCTCGGTAGAGGCCGCTATTGTGCCGAACCTCGCCGTCGAAGCATCGGGTCAGCACCTCGCCATCGGTATCGCGGCGACACCAACTCGGGCAGCCGGGTTCACGATCGATCCGGTCACGCTTGCAACCAGCCAGGTATTCGATGAACCAGGTGAGCAGCCGGTGCTCGGCGTGGTGCCATTGACAGCGGGCGGCAAACTCGAGTTCGCCGTCGATCATGCGACCAAGAAAGTTCGCTACACCCGCACTCTCGACGCGACACCCAGGATCACCATCGGGATGACCAGTGATGGTTTGACTGCTTGGATCAGCGGTAAACCAAAGTTGGTTTGGCCGCTGGACGCCAATCAGCAGATCACACAGCCCCGCGTTGCCAGCATCCCCGAAGTCGGCCACGCGGTGACTTTCCGGCGCGGAGGTCAAGACGGGGGCATCGTTTTCGGCTGGATATCCCCGGATGGGAGCGCCAAAACCGCTCTCACTCCCATCCAGACCGATGAGCCATTGGTGGGCACCCCCGCGCTTGTAACCCGCGGTGGAATAACTCTCATTTCGTTTGCCGCCCGCGCAAACGCTCAAGCGAAGTGGGGCGTGCGTTTGGCGCTAGCGGCGGCGGGGCAGCTCCCCCAAGCCAGCCGTCCCTTCGGGGGGACTGAAATCACGAGCAACGCCATTTCTCCGACAGCTGGCGGGCTTGGCGACGGGCGCTGGCTGCTGCAATGGACCGAGGGCAACTCCGGTGCCTA
>DASXTY010000641.1:0-5813 GCA_036505155.1 Polyangiaceae bacterium
CGCCGGTCCCGTGTCCCTTCGGTTTCTTCGTCCTCTTCCTCGTCTTCTTGGTCCTCTTCTTCGTCGCTCTCCTCCTCGTCCTCGTCTTCCTCGTCTTCCTCGTCCTCTTCCTCGTCTTCTTCCCGCTCTTCTTCGTCTTCCTCGTCGCGCTCGGTTCCGTCATCGGTTTCCGAGGCCTTCGCGATTTCGGGCTTCGAGTCCGTCCCCGAAGCCGCGCGCTTGGCATCGGGGCCGCCGGGAGAGGTGTCTTCTCCTTCCTCCCAACCCTCCTCCGCGGGGGCTTGGTTGGGGGGCCGTTTGGTGTCGTCGCTACTGTTGCGGTCTGCCATGTTTGCTCATTTTGTTTAGTTCGAAAGCTGCGCCCAACATTGGCCGAGCACCGGCTCGGGGCGTTCCCCTGCGAAAGCGCGAACTGCTATTGTCCCGTCGCCCAGAGTATAGCCCTCGGTGCGCAGGGTTTCGCCAGGCCAAACTGGCTTTTTGAACTGCGCGGTCAGGCTCCTGAGCTTGTCGCCATCGCCGCCACAAACGCTTTGAACGATCGCGCGCGCGACGAATCCGAAGGTGCACATACCGTGCAGGATCGGGCCGCGTTCGAATCCCGCTTTGGCAGCGAGCTCTGGATCCGCGTGTATCGGATTGAGATCACCCGAGAGACGGTAGAGCAGCGCCTGCTCCGGCGAAGTGGTTGCCACGTTGACGAAGTCTGGCGCCTTGTGGTCGGGAATCTGAGGACCATCGGCTTTGGCTCGACGCTCTCCCCCGAACCCGCCGGCGCCGCGCACCAGTATCGACCACTCGGTCTCGAAGCAGATAGCGTCATCCAATTTGGTCGTGGTTTTGAGCAACACCTGCGCCATGATTCTCAAGTCATATATGGCGTGTACCGTACCCACGGTATGGAAGGTGCCTTGGGGGGGCATGCGTCGGTATAAGTCGAGTTTCTGGCCCCCATGGACGATCATCGCTCGCTCTCCTCCCGTGCGATCCAGTAGCTCGTCCACAACCGGATAGGTCGCTACCACGGCAAAGGTCGGGAATACCCTGGGGCCACGCCCTTCGTACAAGTAATCGAGCTCGTCGCGCCGCGCTCCAATGCCCAGCGCATATAACGCCGCCCTTTTCCAATCGTATGTCAGAATATGCGCTTGGGTCTTGAAACCGATGGAGGATAGGTCGATGCTCATGGGCCAATCGCCGTGGGCAGAGCGTTAGCGCGCCTGCGCTGGTCGGTCAACGCTCCGAGCTTGGTCTCGCCTTGAAAATTCCGCCGGAACCGCTGGACCTGTTGCTTACGGAGTTGAAGCTGTCGCGGGTTGACTTGTTGTCGTGGGGTGCGTCTTGGGCGCGCGCAGCTCCTACGGTGACCCTGGTGCCGGCCTTCGGTTTGCGTGCGGTTCCGGCCCCGACCCGGGTGGCGCTAGGCCTTGCGCTGGGCTTGGCGGTAGCCCCCGCGTTGCGCCCGGCGTTGGACCTGAGCCTGACGCCGGCGGCGATGCTGGCGTTGGAGCTGGTCAAGGGCCTACCCATTGCGGTTGGCGCAGCGCTTGCGTTGTGGGTCGCGCTCATGGCGGGCGGGCTAATTGATAACTTACGAGGTGCACGGGAAGCAGCCGACCTGCCTCATGTCGAACCGGGTTCGACGACCACGGGCGCTCTTCTCGCCATGCTCTCTGCCATAGCATTCCTACAGAGCGGGGGCGCCAGTCGCGTCGCGGCGCGCGTCGGCGATCCGGGCTTGCAGGTCACCGGGACTTTGGCTCGGATTTCAATAAGCTTGACCGGCAGCGTGGAGCTTGCTGTGGCGGTTGCGGCACCGTTGGTGGTGGTGTCGCTGCTGGTCGAAACCGGGAGCGCGCTCATCGCGCGCGCAGCCAGCCCGGCCTATCTGCAGCCGCTCTTGGCTCCACTGCGTTCGCTGGTCATCCTGGGAGCTGTGGCGCTGCTCTTGGATCGCATCAGTGAGCTTCTCTTGTTTTATGCCGCGTCCGCGCCTTAGCGTCACTTCCGACGCATCTGCTTTCGCAGAAACCCGAGGACGTCGTCCAGATGTTTGCTCACCTGGAATTCGTGCTCGAAACGCGCTGCAATGCGGCCTTCGGGATCGACGATGAAGGTGACGCGCTTGTCGAAAGGCAAGAGCTTGCGCTTGGCTCCGTACAGCGCGCTGATAAGGTCGTGCCGGTCTGCGATTAAGGGGAACTGAACCTGCGTGTGTGTGGCAAACTCGCACTGCACTTCCGGTTGATCCGAGCTCACGCCGACCACATCCGCTCCCAGGGCGCGTAGCTCCTGGTAGTTGTCACGGAAGCGCAACGTCTCCCGGGTGCAGCCCGGCGTGAAAGCTTTAGGGTAAAAGTAGATGACTAGATATCGGCCGCGATAGTCGGACAGACGGACGTTTCGGCCCTCGGTTTGGCCTTGGAAATCCGGCGCCGGGTCGCCAATACGAAGCGATGCCATGGGTGGGTGGAACAGTCATAGGGGTATGCGGAACGCAACCCCTACTCCGATGATAATCACGCTGTTTCGGCCGGTGAGGGAGGCTTCGTCGCCCAGCGGGTCGGTGGCCGGGCGCGACGGCAAAAACCAGATGGAATAACGCGCCGCGGCACCCAGCGACCAGCTCTCCGACAGGGCCATGGCGGCGCCTGCGGCGAGCCCCAGAGCATAGCCCTCGGTTCGCACCGTAACTCCGCGCGGACCAATCACAGCTTTTTCGCTGTACGGCGTCTTGGTTTCGAACCGGTCGCTCACCACCACCAGCCCTCCGGCAACGCCGCCCCACGCTTCGAAGCTCTCGCCCACATACGGGTAATAGCGGGCGATGCCCTCCGCGGTGAGATATTCGCGGCGGTGACTGCGTTCGACCCCCTGAGGATCCATCCGCGGAGCCTGGGTGGAACTCAAGAGCCCCAAAGTGATTCCAGCGCCAAACGCCAGGCGGATATTTGCGCGGTAAAGCTGCCAGGCTTCGATCTCGAAACTGTTGTCCCCTCGTTCGCAACCGGCTTGCAACCTCTCCACGCAGATCTGGGCGCGCGGCAGCATTAAAAGCCCGAGACCAAACTCAGCCATTCCGGTCGGGCGATCGAGCGTCGCAAAGCCACTCGCTTGCTCGTGGAAAGCCGTGTCGTGATTGGTTTGCGCCCCGGCGGAAGTGCCCTTGGATAGGGATTCGGCCAGAGCGGGGCGTGCAATCAAGCAAAATCCGGCTGCGATTGAGCAAGCGCCTGGACGCAAAACGCGTCGCCAATATCCTGCTCCACTGCACTCGCTCAGAGCCATCGGCCCGTCTCTTTGTTGCGCTCTTCGGGCGGGCTTTCCGGGATAACCGTTTCGGGTTTCGGTGCCGGCGGTACCTTGGCTGCCGGTTTGAGCGGTGCTGGAGCGCGACGAGCTTTGAGTGTCATGTCGGTTTTGGGCGCAGGCGCTGGACCGGCGACGGCGGGCTCCCCACTGGGAGCCACCGCCGAATTGCCTGTCTGTCCCACAGCAGTGAGCTCGCCTACCAGGATTCGGGCGCGTTCGCTCGCGGGATCGAGCTCTGTTGCAAGCTGAGCGAATCGGACCGCTTTCGTCGGCTCGCTGTCTCGGAGCTGACGGGCGCGGCGCACCAAGGTGAGCGACGCTTCGCGCCGGACTCGCAAAATCCGCTCTGCTCCCGGCCACCGCTTGAGCGCAGAATCGGTGATATCTTTGACATTTTCACCCGGTGGCAAATCCCAGGCGTTTACCGCGATGGCCGCCTCCGCTCTCTCCGTATAGCTCTGCAGCCCGGCCGCTGGCGCTTTGAATGCGCCCAGACGGTGAGCCACAAAAACCGCAAGCGCTACACCCAGCACGAAACATGCGAAAATCAGGACCAGGCGCTGGAGTTGGGGTTTGTCAGCCGGTTGCGCCCAAGCGCCTGGATGCACTCTTGGAGGGATAGAGCCGGTGAGAGCCCCGGGGAGCGACGCGGGGGACGGGTGCCGCGTTTCGGGGGGCCGACTCACACTTTCCGCTGTTTCGTCGGAAAGCGTGGGATCGATCTGGGTGGGGATGGACGGTTTCGATTCCGAGTGTGCACGCGTATTTCGAGCCGCTTCGATCTTATCGGCGTGGATGTGCTCATCCGCCTGGGGCGCGTCTCTCCGCGAGTCGCCCAGCAAAGTCGACCGTAATACCAGGTCGTCGGCGCCGATCCCGCTTTGTCGTGCGGCATGCGCCAACGCGCGACCGAGCTCGCGGGCGTTTTTGCAGCGCTGAGTCGGGTCCTTGGACAAGTTGACCGCGATCGCCTGGGCGATGACTTCCGGGATGTAGCTCGAGCGAGGAAAGGAGCGCACGTCAGGGGGCGGCAAGGTGGTGTGCTTCACCAGGATGGCCACCGGATTTTCGCCGTCGAAGGGGGTCACACCCGATAGACACTGAAACAGCATGATGCTGATTGAATACACGTCGCCCGCCGCGGTCACCGGCGATCCCTGTGCGCCCTCGGGCGAAATGTATCGCGCGGTGCCGAAAATCACGCCGGCTTGGGTTGCCACCGAACTGTCCGCAAAATCGGTTCGAGCCACTCCGAAGTCGAGAACCTTGACGAAGTCCTTGTCGTCACCACGCCGCACCAGCATCACGTTTTCAGGCTTGAGGTCCCGGTGTACGACGCCTTGTTCGTGGGCTTCGCCCACCGCGTCGCAAACCTGCAAGATTACGTGCAGCGCACGCGGTAGCGGTAGCGACCCTCCTGCAGCAGCCAACGCCGAACGTAACGAGATGCCATCCAGGTACTCCATCACCATATACGCCTCGCCCCCCACATCGGCGTGCTGGCGCTCGAGCTCTCCGCTCATTAGGATCTGAACTAGATTGGGGTGTACCAGGCGGCTGGCGACTTTGGCCTCGCGGTGGAATCGGGCGATGACCGTAGGATTGCGCAGAAGCTCGCGATGGAGAATTTTTACCGCGACATTGCGTTCAATGCCCGCTTGATGCGCGCGGTAGACCCGACCCATGGCCCCGATTCCGATGACTTGCTGGATGCGGAATTGCCCCGCAACGGTGAGCCCCAGGTACGGATCATCAGAGACCAGCGTCTTGGGCGTACCCAACGGAGTGCCATCTTTTGGGCACACCATCACGCCGGCTTCGTAGCTTTCGCCGCACTTCGAGCAGGGACTCCGCTCGGAATCCATAGGACCCACAACAGTAGCATGCCAACAGTGCCCGAGAGTGGAGCGGCTCCCAGGGGGGAGGCGCAAGGCTACCCCCCGGAGACCAGCGCGTCATTACCACCAAAGTTCCGGTCGCCGGCTCGCCAAAGCCCCTCCCGCGTAATGAATTGCGGTGAGCAGCGTCTCTCGATACTCTTCGCCCCGAATGACCGACGAACCTCGAGCGACAGGTGTGGCGTCAACGGCCGCAGCCGGCTATCGAGTGGCCCTGCCGAACTTCGAGGGTCCACTGGACCTGCTCTTGCATTTGATACAGCAACACGAGCTCGACATTCTGGATATCCCGATCGCGTTCGTAACCCAGAAATACATCGAATACATCAGCTTGATGCAGGAGCTGAACATCGATCTCGCCAGCGAGTACCTGCTCATGTCGGCGACTCTGGTTCACATCAAGTCCAAGATGCTTTTGCCCACGCCTCCCGGAGATCACGAGGACGAAGCGGAAGTCGAAATCGATCCCCGCGCCGAGCTGGTGCGGAGGCTGCTCGAATATCAGAAATACAAGTTAGCGGGCCACCAGCTCGGGGAGCGCGAGATCCTGGGGCGCGACGTGTTTCAAAGAGTGACGCCGGCGCGGACCGCCGAAGATGCGGC
>DASXTY010000642.1:0-5002 GCA_036505155.1 Polyangiaceae bacterium
AGCAAGGCGGTGATTCTGCTCACGGACGGTGACAATCAGGGGGGTCGCATCTCCCCGGAATATGCCGCGCACCTGGCCGCCGAAACTGGGGTCAAGGTGTACACGATCCAAATCGGCCAGGGGGAAATGGCACAAGTCCAGACCGGCGTCGATCTCTTCGGGCAGCCCCGTTACGAGTCGGTTCACTTCCCGACCAACCCCAAGCTTTTGCGAGAGCTGGCCAACAAGACCGGCGCGCAGACTTACATCGCCAGCGACGCCGCGGCATTGCAAGCCAGCGTGCACCAGGCGCTCGACGCTCTGGAAAAAACCCAGTTCGAAGCTAGTGTGTCCAGCTTCGAGGAGCTCTACGGATTTTTGCTCTTGCCGGGCGTGCTCCTCATCGGCTGCGAAGCGTTGCTGCGATCGCTGGTGTTGCGGAGGTTTCCATGAGCACGGGCGCAGTTCCGAGGAGGCTCGGGTGAAGTTTGCGCAGCCATTCTGGTTATTCGGCGCGTTGCTAGCTCCGGTGGTGGCCGCCTTGCTGGTAGCCGGCGGAGTGTTCTGGATTCGCGCTTTGAAGCGCTTCGGGGATGAATCGCTGGTAGCGGAGCTCTTGACCCGGCGCTCCGGTTATCGCCGTGCCTTCAAAGGCGCGCTGCTGGTGCTGTCGGTAGGGTTCGCGTTTCTGGCGCTTGCCCAGCCGCAATACGGGCGGGGCACCCGGCTCATCCCGGCGACCAATCTGGATGTGGTGATCGCGCTCGATTACTCGAAGAGCATGTACGCGCGCGACGTGAAGCCCTTCCGCATCGATCGCGCTAAAGCCGAAGTCGCTCGGTTGATCGCGGAGCTCCCAGGCGCGCGCTTTGCAGCGGTTGCCTTTGCGGGCCAGCCCCTGAGTTTTCCGCTCACCAGCGACGGAAACGCGATTGCCCAGTTTTTTCGCCAGCTATCGCCCAATGACATGCCGGTCGGCGGTACCGCAATTGCGCGCGCTCTGGAAGCGGGGCGTGACCTCTTAGCGCGCGACCCCCTGTCAAAAAAACATCGCCGGGTCATGGTGCTGGTCACCGACGGCGAGGACTTGGAGGGCGACCCGGTCAGCGTCGCCAATGCGGCTCACGGCGATGGTACCACCATCCATGTGGTGCAAATCGGCGGGCGCACACCGGAACCGCTGCCGGAAGTCAACGAAGCCGGAGACGTTACCGGCATGCGCAGCGACGAAAACGGCGCGCCCATCACGACCTCCCTGTCTGCGGAAGGGGAAGCGCAGCTCACGCAGATCGCCGAGATCACCGGCGGGCGCGTGGTGCGCAGCCAGCGTGGCGAAACCGGAATTTCGCAGGTGACTCGAGCGCTCAAGCAAATGATGACGGAGGAGCTTTCAGAGCGGGTCGAAACCGTATACGCCGACGTGTACCTCTATCCGCTCTCGGTAGCGGTGTTGCTGCTGCTCATCGAGATTTTCGTTTCGGAGACGCCCCGGCGCGCCCGACCGCTCTTGATTCCACCGCCGACCAAGCGACGTCCTCGACGTCGTTCTCAGGCGGTGGCGCAAGGTTTGCTCCTGCTTGGCCTTTTGCTGGGGCTCGGCGGCTCGGGCTGCGAGGGCGGGCCCGGAAAGATGTTCATTCGCCATTCACCGGCGGTGGACGACGCCATCCAGGCGATGGACGGCGGAGACGCCGCAGCGGCGGTTTCGTTGCTCGAGGAATATCTGTCCACCGGCAAGTGTCAAAAAGGTGCTATCGGCGCGCCGGACTTGGTGCGCGACCGGCCCAATGCGGCTTTCGATTTGAGCCTCGGCTTGTTTCGCATCGGCGAGCAGTTCGGGCAACGTTTCGGCATCGACGACACCCTGCCCGACGGCGGGCGAACACCCGAGCAAGAGCTCGAGTCCTCAGCACGCCGCGAGCAAGTCGAGTGCGCGCTCCGGATCGTTCGTTTGGCTGCCTCTGACACGTCGCTGCCCATTGACCTGCGTGCCCGGGCTTTTTACCTGACCGGCAATTTGGAGTTTCTGCGGGGGGAATACCGAGCAGCAGTGCAAAGTTACGATTTGGCGTTGCGGCTGATTCCGGGATTACCCGAAGATGGCGGCGGTGACGGCACCGGCCGGGACGCTGCGTGGAATCGCTCCATCGCTCTTCAGCGGATCCAACAACAAGAGCAGAGGCGCGATGCCTCGACGCCGGACGCGTCGCCCGAGGCGGGTCCCGACGCCGCCAAGCCGGATAGCGGGCAGCCGGATGCGGGCAAGCCCGACGGCGGCAAAGGCGACGCGGGCAAGAGCCCGGAGTCGCAGCCGGACGGAGGCAGCCAAAAGCCGCCGCCTCAACCCGACTCGCAAGACGGGCGGCACCCGGATGCGGGAGCGCAGCCGCAGCCCCAACCACCGCAGCAGCAGAACCAAGACGAGCGGATGCTTGACAGCTTAGAACGCGCGCCAACGCTTCAGGAGGAAGCGGCCAGCCGGCGAGCCACAAGGCGCCGCGTGTCCGCGGCTGAGGACAAGTGAAGCTAATACCGTTCATCGCTTTTTTGACTTGCGTAGCCAGCGCGACTCCGGCGTTTGCGCAGGCTCCCGTGAGCTTGCGAACCGAGGTAGCGCGCAATCGGGTAGAAGTAGGCGAGAGCTTCGAGGTACGGCTTTCGGCGCTGATCCAATCCGGCGGTGCAGCTCCTTCGGCGCCCGAGCTACGGGTACCTGCGGGAGTTAGAGCGCAAGGCCCGAGTCTGAGCTCGCAAACCCAGATGACGATCAGTGGGGGGCAGGTGCAGCAACAAATGGGCATCACCGCAACCTGGATGGTGACGGCTACACAAGTCGGCAAACTGCGCATCGGCCCGGCCAGCGTGGTCGTAAGTGGCCGCCGAGTATTTGACGACCCCGTGGTGATCGAAGTGGCCCCCGCCGGACAAGGAGGCGCGCGCCGGCAAAGCCCATCCGGCGGTGGCTCCCCATTCGATCCGTTCGACCCATTCCGGGGCGGAAGGTTTCCCGGTTTTCCGAACTTGTTCGATTTCGATCGGGACCAAGAGCCGGGATTGGCCGACACCTTGCCTCAGTTACCGGAGGAGTTCCGAATCGCCAAAGCATTGGACGCCCAAGCTTTCGTGCGCGCCGTTGCCAGGCCGGAGCGAGCGGTCGTCGGTGAGCAGGTGACGCTCAGCGTGTATGCCTACAGCAACGGTCCGCTTGGAATCAGCAACGCGACGGAACCCAGCCGCGCCGATTTCGTCGCGTACAACCTGCTGGACGATTCAAACCGGAACAATGCGTACCAAGGAGCAATCGGCGAGCAGATCTGGCAAGCCGCGAAGATTCACCAGTTAGCATTATTCCCCATTCGCGCGGGGACGTTCCGGCTCGGAGAAACCCGTGTGTGGTTTCAGCGGATTCGCCGTTCGCAAACCAGCGCGCTGCGCATCAGCGAGCCGGTCACCGTCGTCGTGACCGAGCCCCCGATGTCCGGCAGGCCGCGCGGGTATCAGCTCGGCGACGTCGGAAACTACAAGCTTAGCGCGACCGTCGAGCCGCGTGATGCGGAATCCGGAGGCAGCGTTTCGGTGGTCGCCAAGCTCGAGGGAACCGGCAACGTACCCGGCCGGCTATTCATCCCGCAGCAGAAGGGCTTCAGCTGGTCAGAGCCCACGGTGACCGACAGCGTGGCTCCGCACAGCGAAACGGTTTCGGGCTTTCGGAAATTCACCTACGTGGTGAGCGTTGAGCGCGCCGGAAATTTCGAGCTGGGCGCGCTCCGTTTGCCGTATTGGGATCCAAACCAGAAGGCGTACGCAGAAGCGCGCGCCGAGCTCGGCAGCATCACCGCGCGACCCAATCCCGGGGTAGCGCGCACCCCGGACCCGGCTCGCCCGGACGACTTGTCCGCGCTGCTCAAGCCACGTTCTGATCTCAGGCCGCTGACCAAGCCCGATCATCCGCTCACCGACGCGCGCTGGTTTTGGACCCTGTTGGCATTGGGACCGCTCGGCGTGGTGGTGGCAAACGGTGCCCAACGACTCGGGCTGCGAGTAAGAGCCGCGGTTCGAGCGCGCCGTGAAACCCATGAAACCCAGGCGATGCAAGCGCTCGCATCGTCTCGGCGCGCCTCGGCCCAGGGCGACAGTGCCGCCGCCGCAAATGAGATCGAACGCGCAATGGTGCTCGCCATCGAAGGGGCGGTGGGGCTCAAAGTGCGCGCGATCCTGCGCGCCGACCTGGGTGCGGAGCTCGAGCGCTCCGGTCTGTCACCGCCCCTGGCCGCGGAAATCGTCGCCTTGTGGGATGCCTGCGACGCGCTGCGATTCACCGGTCAAAACTCGAGGTCGTCCGCTCCGGGCCTCGCCGACCGCACTCTCAACGACCGCGCCGGCGGCCTCATCCAACGATTGCGGAAGCATAAGTCTCAGCGCCCCTCTTGAAGGCCGTGGTCTCGGAATGCGGAACACAGAGAAAGTGCGCACCAACCTGGCTTGGGCGACGGCTATGTTCCTGATCGCGCTGGTCGTCCCGAAATCGGCGCTATGTCAAATCAGGAACGCGCCGCATGGCGACGGCATCGGACCGCTATTTCAGGAGGCCACCCGCTCGCTCCGGCGTGGCGCATACGAAGAAGCCATCGACGCCTTTGAATCATTAGGCGATCGCGGTTACGTGCACCCGGATGCGAGCTTCAATCGCGGCGTTGCCTACGCGCTGCGCGCTCAGTCCCCCCAAGCACAGCCGGGAGACCTGGGGCGCGCAGCAGCCGCGTTGAACGAGACGCTGTGGCTTCGCCCGGAAGACGGGGAGGCGCAGGCAGCGCTCGAGCGCGTGCGCGCCGAGATCTCACGGCGCAGAGCTCGACAGGGGCTCGATCCAGTGGTGGTGCGGCCGTCGCTGTTTCGCGCGGCGGTGGGACTGCTGCCCGAGCAGGCGTGGGCCCTGACCGCAGCGCTCGGCGCTTTCTGCCTTACCGTGGGCCTGGTTTTTCGGTGGCTCCTTCCGCAGCCGCGGGTGCGCCTGGCGGCGGCG
>DASXTY010000643.1:0-1888 GCA_036505155.1 Polyangiaceae bacterium
CCTCCAGCCCAAAACGCGATCAGCATCATGGCTCGCGCTTGGCGGCGCGCTCGCTTTCCTCCAGCAGCAGCGCCGCCAGCTTGACGGCTTGGCGGACCATTCCGGAAGCAAGCTTTTCGTCGCTGGACTCCAAGGCGACCTCCAGAGAGCGTGAGCCGGCGAGCATGCGCGATGCCAGCTCGGCGATAAAGCCGGCGCGGTTTCGCCGCCGCTGGTTCTCGGCAAGGTGGTCGGCTTTCACGGCCGCCACCCTACCACGTTTTGCCACCTTATCTAATTAGATAAGGTGGCCTTTTACGGCCAAATCGACGGCACGCCCGGCGCGCCCGCGAAAAAATGCTCGACGCGGCCGAGCCGGTAGGTCGCGACGGGCGTTTTGTCGCCGGGCTTCTCCCCCTCGAAAACCGCGTCGCCGATAATCATGCTCCGCCCGGCCAGGGAGGCGAGCCGCGCGAAAAAGTTCGCGAGCGCCCAGTTGCTCGTGGTGGCGAGCTTGCGCCCGGCCCTGCCGGCGCTGTCTTCCGTCCAGATTTCAAACATCATTGCCTGTTTTTTTCATGGCCGCGACGAGCCTCTGGGCCGTCCCGAACGACAATCCGGCTTCTTTTGCGGCCTTTCTCAAAGTCAAGCCGTTTTCAAGCCCCTTGACCAGTTTTACCAGCTCGTCGTCGCGGTCGGAGGCCGGCCCCTTGGGCCGGCCCCAGCGTTTTCCGGCGGCTTCCGCCTTGGCTCGGGCGCTGGCCATGCGCTCGCGCTGCGCTTCCAGCTCGATTTCCGCGGCCGTCCCCAGAACCACCATGATCGCCGGAGCCCATGGGCCTTGCGTGTCGAGCCCGTCGGGCGTGACGACGCGGCAGCCGTGATTTTTCAGCTCTTCCACGAGCGTCACCAGGAAAACGGCCGACCGGGCCAGCCTATCGAGGCGAAACACCCAAAGCGTGGATAGCTCCCCCCGCCGCGCCAAAATCCGCAGGGACTCAAGCTCTGGGCGGTCAACGCGCTTCCCGCTCGCCTTTTCTGCCACCCAAAGGTCGATAGTCTCGCCTCGCGCCGCTGCAGCGCGCTCGATGGCGTCTCGCTGGAGCGCCTCGGACTGCTGGGGGGTGCTGACTCTCAAATAGGCCGCCTGCCGCCGCACGGGACCATTATGGGCCGCTTTGCTCGCCGAAGGCGAGGCCACGTGACTGGCGCCCGACCGGGCGCGCTGTAGAGCCGCCCAGGGGGCGCCGTGCGTGGTCTGCTCGGTTCCACAGCAACCGACGCCGTTTTGCTGTGGAACTGGCGGCCGTCCGCATGGGTACCGGGAGACGAGCTACCCAGAGCGCTCGAGAAAGTAGGCGTTCACAGGGTGATTTAGTTCTAATGGCTTGGAAACCTCTGCAAAGCCACAGGCTAGGACAGTCAGAACAGCGGGCCGGCACCCGGAACCGTCGGTTATGCACAGCTGCGCAGCCAGTCAGTAACTCCGCAGCCGTTCAGGTATGGGCTAAAGCCCCCTAAAATGGCCCGGCCCGCGGTTCAGTTGCGCGTGTAGGCGCACCTTCGCACCGTGCAGCCCCTTAAATTGTGCTGTGACCTACGGTCCGAGCGCTCGGAATTCCGCGAGCGCGGCCGCTATCTCCGGCTTTTCCCGCCGGTTTTCCGCGGCACGCATGCGGCGGTGCATGTCTTGGTGCGCGTGACGGGCACAAACTGCGCCTATTCGGCGGGTGCTCCGTAGTCCCCAGGCTGAAAACGTGCGCATGGCAAAGCCACACTTGAACGGGCGAGCCATTCCAGGCGGGATTTCGCCCTGACGTGAGCGCCGAGAGTAGATAATCCCCAGCGTTTTGGCTTCGTCCATCGCACGTTGCACGGTTCGGACCGAGCACTGGACGAATTCGGCCAA
>DASXTY010000644.1:0-2560 GCA_036505155.1 Polyangiaceae bacterium
GGATCCGGAGGGCGGCCGCGAAAAGCGCACTTTGACGCTCAATTCGGTCCCCTTCAAGTCGTCACACAAAGTGCCCGCGAGCGCAAACAACTCATGGCGAACGTTCTCGTCCTTTAGTCCGGTGGTGATGATCAGCTCAGCTTTACCCTGCGCGGCCATGGCATTGGTCATTGCGCGTCCGATGCGATAACGACCCTCGGCAGCTCGAGCCTCAGGGCTTCCGTTGCTCACCAGCACCGCAAACTTCAATTGTCCGCGGCCCGTGAGCTCGTCGACGCGCCTGCCCACCCGCTTGGCAAAGTCCATCGGTTCTTCGCCAGGCGGCTGCGCCTCCACGATAGTGTCCGGTCTATAACGGTGATACTGCGCGACCCATTCCGGCCACCCAGCACCTGCTTCCAAGACGATGATTGAGATGACTCGATCTTGCTGTGAACGCATGGCAAACTCGCCTGGGTGAGGGGTGGATGTTGTGAAAAGCCGAATTTTGGGGACCCGGCATTGAACCGCGGAGCCGGGATGATCATTCCGATTTTCTTCTTCTTCCTTTTTCTCGGGAGCAACCCCGCCCGCTAGTCTTCAAGCTATCGGCGCGGCTCTTTGAATTCTGACAATGCTCCGATGGCTTGAAAAGGTCAAGCGACGTTTGAGCGAAGACGAAGAAAAAAAACTAAGAAAAGTGTGGTGAAATAACACAGATATCATCACACCGACATGTAGATATCGCGCGCACCGAGTGTTTCAGTTATCCACAACCAACCCTTCAACCGCCCCGCACCGGTTTTGCTAGTAGCCGAAATCAGGCGTGGACGGCTTGGTCGCGCCCGCCTTGGGCGGCGGCGCTGCCGGGGCGGGCTTCGACGGCGCGGCGACGGTCGGTGGCGGGGGGGCCTTTTTGGACTGCTGGCCCGCTTTGGTCGGTAGAAGTCCGGCCCGCGCCGGCTTTGACGCTCCTGCGCTGGCGGTTGCCGATGCGGCGGCTGCGCTGGCCTCTACTGGCACGGGCACCGGGGCCGCTGCCGGCTGGGCAGGGCGCTCATCACGGCTTTTCAACGAGTCTGGGGCGGCGGCGGGGGCCGACTCTTTGGCGGGAGCGCTGGAGGCCAAAGCAGGAGAAGGTTCCGCCGATCGCAGACTCCAAAACGCAACCATGCCGGCGACTGCTAAAAGCGCAGTGACTCCGACTGCGATCAACGCTCCGGAGCGCTTCTTGGGAGCGCTGAGCCCGGAGGTGGACCAGCTGCTGGTCCCGGGAGTGGTATTTCTCGGGAGCGAAGACGGGGTCAGCGCAATCGCCCCGGTCGCGCGGCCAGCCGTTCCCTCCCCGGTTCGCGAGCCGGCAGCGACCGGTACTCCAGCTCCGCTTTCGGACCACGCCTGCATTGCGGAACTAAATTCTTCGCAAGATTGGAACCTGTGCGCCGGGTCTCGCGCCATCGCCTTGGCAATGATGCTCGAGAAGCCCGGATCGAGATCGGGAACCATGGTTTCCGGGGGCTGCACCTCAGCTAAAACGATCTTGAACAGAAGTTGATTGAAGGTGGTGGCGTCGAAGGGAACCCTCCCCGTCACCGCTTCGTAAAGGATCACGCCGACTGCGTAGATGTCGCTACGGGCATCCGCCTCATGACTCCCGCTCGCCTGTTCGGGTGACATGTAATAGGGGGTTCCCATTACAGTACCGGTGCGCGTCATCTTCATGCCGTCGCCGGACAGCGGTTGGAACTTCGAGATGCCGAAATCGATAAGCTTGACGTAGTCGACTTTGCCGGCCTTCTCCCGGAGGACAAAGATATTGTCCGGCTTTAGATCGCGATGCACGATACCGGCTGTGTGCGCAGCGCCCAAGCCTTTCAGGATCTGTTGCGCTAAAGGCGTGAGCTGCTGGGGCGTCAGTCGCCCGAAGCGCTGGATTCTTCCGCTCAGCGGCTCGCCGTCCAGAAACTCCATAACCATGAAGTATTCGCCGCTCGGCAGCGTCCCCAGATCCAGCATTTCCAGGATATGATCGTTGCCGATGCGCCCGGCAGCTTGAGCCTCGCGCTCGAAACGCTGCATCGCTTCGGCATTCCCGGTGAAGTTCGCGTGCAGCACCTTGATCGCGACGCGGCGGTGAATGCGGATGTTTTCGCCCTCGTACACCGCCCCCATTCCGCCTTCGCCGATGGTCCGTATAATGCGGTATTTGCCTTCGACTATTTGACCGATCTCGAGGGACATCCACCGCTTCCGGGTGTGCACCGCTCGCAGTGCGCGGGCGGCTGAAAAAGCCTGTCAAGTAAGCCTACCACGAAACCTCTTCCGGTTCGGGTTTCGGCAGCTTGTCGCCCCGGGGGCATTTACCCCCGCGAAAATGGGAGTACGCGCCTCGGGCATTCAAATCATACTGTGATCGCAACGAGTCGGATAAGCGGGCGTCAAAATACGCGATCCCGCTTACGCGGCGCGCGCAGAGTTACGCGCCGCCTTCCGAGCTACGCGGCGACGTGACTTCGCGCCGACTGGCCTCCGAAACGCACGCTGACGACGATGCCGTCTTCAGCCAGCTCCTCACCGAGGT
>DASXTY010000645.1:0-1539 GCA_036505155.1 Polyangiaceae bacterium
GCAATCAAGGTTCCCTGAGCACGCGTCGCCGTCTTGGCGACAATAGGATGGTGTCGCGTCGCACCGTCCGTTGGCGCACCACTTCGAGCAGCAATCGATGTCCGCGGTGCAGGGATTACCGGATGTTTTACAAAGGGCGCCGGGGTTCAGCGGAGCGCATAGCGCGTTGTTACACTGCCCGCTGCAGCACTCGCCGCTCGCCATGCAGCCGCCGTTGTCCGAGGTGCATTGAGAGGGCGCGCAGGAGCCTGAAATGCACGCACCGGTGCAACACTGCGTGCCGCTCTGGCATGATGCCCCAGTAGCGGAACAGGTGGTCGGAACCGCGCACATCTGGAAAGTGGGGCTGCAGAACCCGGTGACGCATTCGCTGTTTGCGGTGCAGACCTCGCCGACTGCTTTGCTCCCGGTTGGAGCACCGCCGGTCGACGGACCTCCGCCGGCCGATATGCCTCCGTAGCCGCCGGTTGCCGCTTTCTCGCTCTTCGTGCTTCCCCCGCACGCACCGAAAGTCGCGACCCCCAACAAGCTCGCGAGGCCGAGGACTAAGGCTGCCTGAAGGTTCTTCATCATGTCGGACCTCCGCATGAGCCGGCGCACGCCGATCCCAGCTGAAATTGCACGCCCTGAAATTATGGCCGGATCTTCACTTCTCGCGCAACAAAAACCTTTACGGTCCAGCCCATCGAATGCTCTCGGCGCCTAAATACGCGGCTTTTTCTAGGGTTTTTCGAGCTCCGCGCCAAACGCGAGCGAAAGCGTCGCTCCAACCGAGCCATAAATTTTCGCGCTCTTCTGCTCTTTCCCCACCACCGCCGGCATCGTCCCGGCGCTCGCCAATACGGCGAAACTTCCGCCGTGAAAGAATTTCTCCAGGTGCCGTGCGAAGTCGAGCGCGAGCCCGCCGGTGAGAGCCGGGTAGAGACCACTGGCTCGAGCGTGGACGGGAAGGGGGTTGGTGTTAGGGCATTGCACTCCGTAAAGTCCGTCGACGTCCAAGCAGTAGTCGCCGCTGGCCCATAATCCGGTGAACGACGCGCCTGCCAGCAAGTGCAGCTCGAACCACTTGCTCCAGGGCGTGGGTCTCACATCGAGAAGAGCTTCGGCGCCCATGCGGGTGGCGTCGTACGATGCGTAGTCCTTCGAATGGCTGGAATGGGTTCCAAAGGCAACCCCTCCAACGGCGACGCGCCGGTCCGAATCGAGAAATGCGCGATAGCCCGCACCTGGCTCGATGTAGCTGCCGGTGTCCTTGCTCCCCACAATCCGCGCTCCGGCAATGAGCCCCGGCACGATCCAGCGGTCCGGCTCCAGCAGAAGTGCGAGCTGGGTGAATGACGATCCCTTGGGGTTCTTTTGAACCGCGCTACTGAGATAGTAGCCGGGGATGAATCCGAACTGCGCGCCAACGCTGGGGCGCTGCATGGGCGCGGCGGCGATGCCTGTGGTGGCCGGCATGGGGCCGAGCGTGGTGCAGGCAAGCGCGGGTAGCGCACACACCACCGCGAACACGGACTTGGGTAGCATCATGGGCGCCTA
>DASXTY010000646.1:0-4528 GCA_036505155.1 Polyangiaceae bacterium
TCGCCGGTTTCACCATGACGATGACCGGGTTCTATTGGCTATTGGACATGCTGGAGACCTTCAGTGGTTTCTCCACGCCGCTCTGCCTATTCTTTATGGCGGTGCTCTGCGCCTATCAAGCCGGTCGCATTGCGCTCTGCGGCTGGCTCTCGGCGCGCGCCGAACAGCGCGGATGGCCGTTCGGGCCTGCTTTTGCCCTGTCGTTTGCGGCGAGCGAGCTGGTTTTCCCCTTGCTCTTCCCCTGGTTCTACGCGGCCACCGTGCATCAGCTACCCGTGTTCATCCAGACAGCGGAGTTGGGGGGGCCGATTTTAGTGGCAATGATCCTAATCGCCGCAAACTTCGCCGTGGTCGAGCCCATCCTGGCGCGGCTCGAAAAGCGGCCGGTGCGGTGGCGGCTTTCGGCGGCGTTGCTCGGGATTTGCGGGCTCAACGCGCTGTACGGCGCGCTCCGCATCCACCAAGTGGACGCCTTGGTGGCTCGAGCGCCCAAAGCTCGGGTGGGCCTGGTTCAGGCGAATATGGGCTTGTTCGCTAAACGACTCGACCGGCTCGAGGGCCTGCGACGGCACCTCATGCAAACAGCGGAGCTGTATCGGCAGGGCCCGCTGGACCTGATCGTCTGGAGCGAAACTTCGGTCACCGACCCGGTGAACGAAGCCACCGCAAAAATCTTTTATCCCTGGCAGTTTACTTCCAGGCTGGGTATTCCAGCGCTTTTCGGGGCAGTATTGCTCAGACCGGTGAACGATGAACGCGGATACGTGTTCTTCAATTCCGCGCTATTGAGCAATGCCAAAGGCGAAATCGTGGGCCGCTACGACAAGCAATACCTGCTCGGGTTCGGCGAATATATCCCCCTCGGCGACCGGTTTCCGACCCTCTACCGGTGGTCGCCCAACTCGGGTCGTTTCACTCCGGGGACCTCCTTCGAGCCCCTCCCCTTGGACGGCCACCAAATCGCGGTTTTCATCTGCTACGAAGACATCATCCCGAGCTTCGTCAATAAGATCATGCGCCATGGGGACCCGGACCTCTTGGTCAACATCACCAACGATGCCTGGTTCGGAGACACGACCGAGCCCTGGATTCACCTGGCCCTCTCCCAATTTCGCGCAGTGGAACACCGTCGCTTTTTCGTGCGCTCCACCAACAGCGGCGTCAGCGCTTTCATCGATCCGGTGGGTCGGGTTCTCAGCCACACCCGCACTTTCGAAACTCAGGCTTTAGCGGAGCGCGTAGCGTGGCTCCGCCCGCGTACTCCGTACCGAACCATCGGGGACTTCCCCTGGTGGCTAGCCACATTTGCCATTTTCGGGGCAAGCATCTTTCGCCGGCCAGCAAGGATCGGACTGACAAGTCGGTCTTGAGCCGATATTCACTTGGGGGCCGTTGCCGTGGACCGTGTACGGTAACCGAATCGCACCGCGGGCTCGAGGTGGGTTCTAAACGCTCAGACCATCCCGCTGCCGGGCGATGGGACGTCGGGCCCAGCGAATAATCGCCCTTCCCCCCGCGTCTGACTGCCGGATGCCTGGATGCCTGGAACCTTGACCGGGGAGAACGTTCCGACCCATAACGTATGGAGACACACGCCGGCCGGAATTGCTCCGGAACTGGGAGACTTGCGATGACAAAGTTTGTTTGGGTAAAACTGGCTGCAATTTGCGGGATTGCTTCGGCTATGACAGCCGGTTGCGTCATCGGCTCGAGTGACGAAAACACGCCGACCGACTTCGGCGGTTCCTCGGGCACTGGTGCGGGCGGCAAGGGAGGAGGCGGCTCGGGTGGAAAGGGCGGCTCTACCAGCGGCGGCGTGGGGGGGGCGACCACGGGCGGCGCGACCTCTGGCGGCTCTGGCGGCGCAACGGCGGGCTCTGGGGGCATGGCGACGGGCGGAACCGCGGGAACCGGCGGGATGGCCACGTTTTCCTGCATGCCCGTCAGCGGTACGCCCCATGGCTGCGTACCCCCAGACCCCATGAACCCCTGTGATCTCTGCATTCAGGCGAAATGCTGCACCGAGTGGTCCAATTGCTACGGCACCAACCCGGACGATCGCTGCGGCTGGGGCGGGCCCTCGGGCCAGGGCGAGGTCTTTTGCTACCTCGACTGCATGTCGAACCCCTCCATGTACATCAGCGTGAACCCGCCGGTGGCGAACACGATGGAAGCGATTGTGCCCTGCTCCACCGCATGCATCACGCCGCCGTGCTCGACAGAAGCGGATACGACGAACCTCGCCATCACCTGCCTGAACGCGAATTGCGACATCGACTGCAACATCTATTAGCCCTTTCCAGAGGGCACGCGGTCGCTTGCGGTGGCCCCGGGAATGCTTTCCGGACGCGCGTTGTTGAGCGCCAAAGTCATATTCTGTGTTAGGCTCCCTACGCGATGTTGACGGTCGGCTGTGCTGGGTTTGCCGTTCCCGCGACCCGCTACTTTCAGGAATACTCCTTCGTCGAGGTGCAGGAGACGCACCTGGCGGTGCCCGGGCCGGGGACGCTCCGGCGCTGGCGCCGCGAAGCCCCGGGCGGCTTTGAGTTTGCGCTCCTCGGACCTCGAGAGGTCGCCCAGCAAGGCTTCCGACCAGGAAAGATGCGGGAAGGCGCCTTGAAGGCCCTCGGAGGGGTTGCGGAAGAGCTGGGCGCGACCACCGCGGTCTTTACCGCCCCACCCGATTTTCCACTGACCCGGGCAAACCGCACGGCATTGAAGGAATTTTTGTCGGGGGTGCGCCGCAAGTTCAAACGGATTGTCTTCGAGCCGGGACCGGCGTGGGACCCCGACGAAGCCGACTCGCTCGCCACTGAAACCGACACGCTTGCGTCGCGGGACCCTCTGCAGCACGGACCGTCGAAGCGGGACGTCGCTTATTACCGCTTGCCCGGGCCAGCGGGTCACAAGTCCCGCTACGAAGACCCGGCGATCGAGCGACTCGCGAATATTGCGCGCGGCGCGCTTTCCCAACAAGCCACGTACGTGTTCACCAACGTGGACATGTTCACCGATGCGAAGCGCTTCAAACGCGCAATCAGTTGAGAAACCCGCCCCGACACATATTACAATTGTAGACATGTAATATGGGGATGGGAAACCGTCACATCGGGTCCGTGTTGGGCTCCGGTTCGAAGAGAATTCTTCTCCCCAGCGCGTGACCGAGCCGCCTCGCTGCCGAACGGAGCGCCTGGTCGTGGTTCACCACTTCGAGCTCGGTGTCCGCGTCGGCCCCGTAGTTTTCAACTCGACTCATGTCCCCCGTATCGCGCTCAGAGCTCCCCGCCGCTCGTTCAATCCACGCCCGAGCCAAGACAGCAATCGTCGATCCCCGCGCCATCGGCACGGGACCCGCCGCTGGATTGGGCCTCACTGCGGCGATGCCCGACGATCTTTCGTCAACCCGCAGCACTTCCACCACGACGCGAGGGTAGCCCGCCCCGGGGCGCGCAGCGCCGGCTCGGCTGAGCTCCGCGCGGACCCCGGCGAGCACCATTTGAACCACATCCATCTGCGGCACCTTGTGAGGCGCTGCGGTCACGCTGAATCGCTCCCGCTCCTTCGTTGCAGCCTGGTAGGCAGGCGCATACCCGCAACTGCCGAGTCCCGATAACACAATGAAAATAAGCGGGCCAAGTTTCACGGGAAACAACAGCTTATACACAGGTGAGCAAACGTTCAGGGCCTGAAAATTCGTTCAGGTACGATTACCCGACGATCACGTTCACAATGCGCCCCGGAACGTACACGAACTTGCGGACCGATTTGCCCTCGGTGAACTTGAGCACGTTGGGCTCCGAAAGCGCGAGCTCCCGCGCAACGCGCTCCGAAGCGTCTCGGGCAGTCTCGATGCGGCCCCGAACGCGTCCGTTTACCTCGACCGCGATTTGCACCGTCTCGTCCACGCAGTACTTGGGGTCGTAGCTCGGCCACTCAGCGTCAGCGATGGAGGGCTCATGCCCCAGGATTTCCCACAATTCTTCGCAGAGGTGCGGCGCCAACGGCGACAAGCACAAGACCAGCTTTTCCACCGCCTCCCGAGGCGGGCGCTCGAAGCCGTTCAAGTGTTTGGCGGTTTCCATCATGCGCGAAAGCGCCGTGTTGAAACGGAGCGCTTCGATGTGCTCGGTCACGATCTGGACCATTCGGTGAATCCGCTTTGCGGTCTCTTCGGTCATCGGGGCTTCGTCCAGCGGGCGTGTGGCGATCGCGTGAACCCGGTCCAAGAACCGCCGAGCTCCCTGGATGCCCGCGGATTGCCAGGGTTTGAACTGCTCGAGCGGTCCCATGAACATTTCGTAAAGCCGCAAGCTGTCCGCGCCGAGCTCCGAGATCACCGCGTCCGGAGTCACCACGTTGCCAACAGATTTACTCATCTTTTCCACCACCGGGGTGAGCTCCACCCCGTGCTCGCGATGAAACGGCTTAAAATTGCGCAATTCGACCTCGGATTCGACGGCCCAGCGCGCTTCCACCGCCTTACCGCTATCCGACATGGTCAATCCCCCGCCCTCATCCATGAGCACCC
>DASXTY010000647.1:0-8044 GCA_036505155.1 Polyangiaceae bacterium
GCTCCATGCGCGAAACCAGCGAATCGAGCAGGTGATAATCCAGAGTGGGTGGCGAGAGCACGTAAGCGTCCACCGCGAACACCACCACTCCAATGCGATCGGTCTTGCGCCGCGCAATGAAGTCACGGAGCACGGCGCGCGCCGCCTCGAACCGCGTCGGTTGAGTGCCCCTCTGATGCGGCGGCACGTATTGGCTCAGGCTCTCCGGGAGGTTCTCCATAACCGCGCGCATGGATCCCGAAAGGTCAAGCGCCACCACCATGTCGATTCCTTCTTCGCTTGCGGTTTGCGGGCGAAGCGTGTTGGTGGGACGCGCCATCGCCAAAACCAACATGGCTAGCCCCACCGCGCGCAGCGCGCCCGGAGTGTCGCGCAGCCACACGCGCCAGCCGGAGGGACCGGAAGCGAACGGCAACAGAGTTCCCATGCGCAGCCGCGGCGTGCGGCGATCTTCGCCGAAGGTTCCGCGCCAGAACACCATTGGCACCAGCAATAGCGCCAGCAAAAACCAGCGATTTTGCCAGCTGGCGTGCAAAAGCTCGTCGCTTCGGCTGCCGAGCGGATACGCGGCGGCCAGGCCGACACCGAGCAGCGTCACCAACGCTAAGATGATCAGCCGGAGAGACTTGCGCCGGCGCGGCGTCGACGTAAAGGAGCCCCGATCGACGTTCGCAGCCCGCACCAACCGATCCACGGCCTGCTTCACGGCACATCTCCGGGTTGGTTCGGCCTTGGCTCTTCTGCTGGAGGCGGGTTCATCTCGGTGCCGGCGTCCGAGCGCGCCAATTCGCTTGGCTCCGGGATGGTGCGCTTCACGATCTGTTCGGCCAGGTTCAGCGCTTGTTCACATTGTTCCTCGCTGGGGGTCAGCCGGGCGAACTTGACCAGATCGGCCTCTCGCAAAAACGCCTCGATATCGGACAAGATCAGAATCCCCGGCTCAACCATCCTTAAGAGGCTCAACGTTTCGCGCGTAGTGCATTCCGGTCCGTCGAATCCAAACCGGTCTCCCAAATATTTGCGAATCGAATTGGAGACCCGATCGAAATGAACCGCGAATCGCCGGTCTTTGATCAGCCCGGCATGTCGGATGTCGAATAGCTCCTCCAGCGCAATTTCCCAGGGCGGACGCGGAGGTGGCGGGGGCGGCACGGGCTTTGGGCGTCGCATCCACCGACCGATGAGCCATGCGGCCACTGCACCCACCGCCAGGGCGATGAGGGACGCGTACACCACATGCTCGGCTGCGGTCCACCGTTCGAGCTGCCGCCGTGGTTGAGGATTTTTTCGGGGTTCCGGATTTGGGGTGTTGGCGATGGGATCATCGACCACCATGGTGTGCGACTCGGTGCACGCGGTGATCAGCGCACCGCTGGCGCGCGAAATGGTGATCGGCACCGGCGGGAGCGTCAGCTGGTGGCGCCCGGGTTTGTCCGGCAGCGGCACGAACCGGATTCGCACCCGAGTCTTCATTTTATCGCCGGACGGGTCGCTGTGAATCTCGGGGCCCGCTCCTCCATCGGGGTCCGGCAATATGAATCCAGCGGCTTCCAGAGCTCGCACCGCCGGTCCTTCGGTCTGCTTTCGAAAGCCGCTGGGGAGCACGATTTCGCCCTTTCCGTGCTCGACCACCACTTCGAGCGTGGCCGCGTGCCCGCTGAGGCCCCGGCTCGAAAACTTCTCCGAGACAATCGGTCGAGGCTTACCTTTGGGCAACTTTTCGCTGCAGCTCGGGCCCTCGGCGGACCCGGTCCCGGACGCGCCGGCATCGGGTGGCGCGGGGGGCGTAACCGCCCGGGCCAAATGAACCCCGATGGCGAGCAGCGACCGCCAGTTACGGGAGCCATCCCCACTCATCGACGAAGCCTCCTTGCCCGGCGCGCGAACAGGTCACGCAGCGGCTTCACGTACGACGCATCCGTGCGCACAATGCAGTGATCCAGGCCGAGCTTGCGAAACAGCTTGATCTGCTCGGTGCGGAGCTTGCGCATTTGATGCGCGTAATAGGAGCGGACCCGGGCGCTCGAGGTATCCACCAGCACGCTCTCTCCGGTTTCCAAATCCTCGAACGCCGCCAGGCCCACATCCGGAAGCGCTTCGTCCCGCGGATCCACAAGCACAACCGGAATCACGTCGTGCCGAGCCGAGGCCAACGAGAGAGCTCGCTCGTAGCCGGAGGCGAAAAAGTCGCTGAGCACAAACGCGACACTGCGCCGCCGTGACACTTTGTACAGCGTTTCCAGCGCCACCTTGAGGTCGGTGCCGGTTCGCTCCGGTTTTGCGGCCAAGATCTCGCGCACCACGCGCATGACATGTTTTTGGCCCTTTTTGGGGGCCACCAGCTTTTCGATCTGATCGGTTGCCAAGATCAGTCCTACGCGGTCGTTGTGTTTAATGGCGCTGAACGCGCAGAGCGCGCCCACCTCCGCAGCCACTCGCGCCTTGTTGGCCATCCTGGTTCCAAAATGTTGGCTTTGCGACAGGTCCACCACCAACATCACGGTCATCTCCCGCTCTTCGACGAACACTTTTACATAAGCATCGCTCATGCGTGCGCTCACGTTCCAGTCGATGCTGCGCACGTCATCGCCCGGTTGATATTGGCGCACCTCACGAAACGCGAGCCCCTGCCCCTTGAACACCGAAGTGTAATTGCCCGACAGCTGCTCGGTGGCCAACCGATTGGTGGTGATCTCGATCTTGCGCAGCGCTTTGAGCAGCTCTCTCGGGATCACGGTGTCCTCGGGCGACCCGAACCTCGCGCGGTCAGGGGACTTCGACGACTTCGAAAACTCGCCGCACGATGTCTTCGGCCGTCACTTCCTCCGCTTCCGCTTCGTAGCTGAGGATGATGCGATGGCGCAGAACGTCCGGCCCCACCGCCTTGACGTCCTCAGGAGTTACGTAGCCCCGGTGGCGCAGAAAGGCATGGGCGCGCGCCGCCAAATTCAGCGCAATGCTGGCTCGGGGACTGGCCCCGTATTCCACCAGCGGGCCCAGCTCTTTCATGCCCTTCTGCTTGGGCTCACGCGTGGCAAATACCACCTCCACCACATATTTTTTCACCCGGTCGTCCATGTAGACGTCGCGAACGACTTTGCGAGCCTCGAGCAGTTGCTCCGGTGTAGCCCTGGGTGAAGCCTTCACCGCGACGCTGCCGGTCATGCGATCCATGATGGACCGCTCTTCTTCGCGGGACGGATATCCCACCCGCACCATCAGCATGAACCGGTCCACTTGCGCTTCCGGGAGCGGATATGTGCCCTCCTGTTCGATGGGATTTTGCGTAGCCATCACCACGAATGGATCGGGTAGCGGATAAGTTTGATCGCCGATGGTCACCTGGCGCTCCTGCATGGCTTCGAGGAGCGCGCTCTGCACTTTGGCGGGCGCTCGATTGATCTCGTCCGCCAACACCAAATTGGCGAAAATCGGGCCGAGCTTGCTGGTAAACTCACCGGTTCGTTGGTTGTAAATCACGGTTCCGATAAGGTCCGCCGGCAAGAGATCCGGGGTGAACTGAATGCGGGAAAACTTTGCGTCGATGACATCGCAGATGGTGCGCACCGCCAGGGTTTTCGCCAGGCCCGGCACCCCCTCGAGCAGAACGTGACCGCCGGCCAAGAGCCCGACCAAAATCCGCTCGACCATGTAGTTTTGACCGACGATGACCTTGCCGACTTCGGCCAACAGGTCGTCGACGAATCCACTTTGCTTGGCCACCATTTCGTTCAGAGCCCGAACGTCTTGCATCGTGTTCTCGCTAGTTGCGTGCGCGCGGCTCCCCGCGGGAGTCGCAGCGGCTGCCCTTTGGAGGCCCGCTCCGGCCTAGGTCCTGCGACGGTGGCGTATAGCGAACCATCCCGGCCCTGACAATTGGCTCGACCATCCTATTCCGGCCTTGCTCGTCGAGTGGCGTGAGTACACCTTTTGTGCTGGCCGCCGCCAGATGGACGACGACCTTAAGGCGCTGCTCCAGGCGCTGGTTCAGGGCCAGCTGAAGCTCGAGGAAGGTCAAGTCAAGCTCGCGGAAGCGCAGGTCAGGCTGGCTGAAGGGCAGGTCAAGTTTGCCGAGGGCCAGGTCAAGCTCGAGGAAGGGCTGGTCAAGCTCGCGGAGGCACAGGAGCGGACCGACCGCCGGCTGAACGCCGTACAGCACCGGCTCGACGGTTTGGAAGCGACAGTGCGTGAGCTGGCGAAGGCGCAGCTCCGGACCGAGCAGGCGTTGGAGCGGCTCACGGGTCGCCTCGAAGAGCTTGGTGCACGTGTCGATCGAATGGCAGAGGTCGTGATCCGAGGGTTTACCGGTGTAACGAATCGGCTTGGCGCAGTCGAAGCCCGGCCGGACAAACTAGAAGGCCCGTGATGCGGCGGACGTCACATCTTGGAACGTCGACCCGGTAGCGTCCGACTCAATGGCATTTTCCGCCGCGGCACGAGTGCCCTGGCTGACATGGGTTCCCGCAGCTGCCGCAGTTGTTTGGATCGAAGGTGGTGTCGGTACAAACGCCGCTGCACAGGGTGAGCGATTGCGGGCATCCGCCTCCGCTGCAGCTGCTGTTCGTGCATTGTCCGCTCGTGCATTGGATGCCACAGCCACCGCAGTTGAGCGGGTCGCTCGACGCGTCGACGCACGCACCGCCGCACTGGATTAGGGGGGCAACGCACACGCACCGCGCGCCCGCGCAGGTCTCGCCACCCGTACAGCGGATGCTGCATCCGCCGCAGTTGAGCGAGTCGGTCTGCACGTCGACACACGCGCCAACGCAGTCGGCAGTCGGCGGTGGGCAGCTCGTCGCGCACGACCCCGCGGCGCAGACTTCGGTTGGCGCACACGCTTTCGTGCAGTCGCCGCAGTGCGCGGGATCGTTCGCGAGGTTGACACAAATGCCTCCGCAATCGGTTTGACCGTTCGGACACGCGCACGACCCTGACGAGCACACAAACCCAGCGCTGCAGGTGAGCCCGCAGCCGCCGCAGTTTGCCGGATCCGAAGCCGTATCGACGCAGGATCCGCCGCAGGGAACGCGCCCCGCCGGGCACGAAACGCTGCAAGTCCCCGATGAGCAAATTTGCCCAGCGGTGCAGGGGACGCCGCAGGCGCCGCAGTTCGCGGGATCCGAGCTGGTATCGGTGCAAATCCCGGCGCAGATCGCTTGTCCCGGCGGGCAGGAGCAGGTTCCGCCCAGGCATGTCTGTCCGTTCGCGCAAGCGAAGCCGCACGCGCCACAGTTCGACGAGTCGCTGTTCAGGTCGACGCAGCCACCAGCGCACGCGAAAAGCCCCGGTCCGCACGAGGCGACGCAGTTGCCCGCGCTGCAGAGCGGCGTAGCCGGGGCGCACACCACACCGCAGTCCCCGCAGTTATTGATATCCGTCGCGGGATTGATGCAGGCGCCGCCGCACGCGATCGACCCCACGGCGCATGTGCAAACGCCGGCGGCACAAACCTCGCCGGTGAGGCACGCTCGGCTGCAGGCGCCGCAGTTGCTCGGGTTGCTCTTCAGGTCCACGCAGGCTCCACCGCAGCTTGCGAGCCCAGCCGTGCACGACGACGCACACGCGCCGGCGTTGCAGAGCGGTGTCGCGCCCGAACAGGTGGTGGTGCAGCTTCCGCAGTGACTGGGGTCGGTACGCAGATCCACGCAGACGCCAGCGCATCGCGTCTCGCCAGGGTTCGGACACGGGGGTCCTGCGGTTGGGCCACCCGCGAGGCCGCCGGCACCACTCGGCGCGCCAGCGGTTCCCCCGCGCGCAAGGCTGCCCCCTGCACCCAAGCCGCCTGCGCCCACAACGCTGTCGCCCACCTCGAGTCCACCAAAGCTACGTCCACCGCATCCGGAAAACCAGCTTGCCGCTAAAACCAGAGCCGCAGTGAGGCTCGCTCGGAAGCTTCTTAGACCAAGCCTAACCATGAGCCTAGAGTGTAGCTTAATTAGGCTTAGCTAGTGCGACGAGGGACTGAAAGCCAGCCCCACCAGGACGGATGGGCACCACGCCAACACCAGGGCGCCGAGCCCCATCAAAAAGCCGAGCGGCGAGCGGCGGGACTTTACGAAATGAAAGGGCAGGCACAGGGGTCCGAAGGCAACTGGGGCGGCCAAACAGGTGGCGTCATTCCAGCAACGCTCGAGCCTGTGCGGGTCCAGGCGGCGCATGTCCGCTCTGACGATCCACAGCGGCACCAAAACGTTCAATGCGATTTGAAGGGAGAGGGTCGCGACTTCGCGCATCGTTCACGGCTGCTGTAGCGCAGCGATCAGACTCCGAAAGGCCGTGTCTTCACCTCCTGCAGGGTGGTCATACCGCCGGAATTTCTTGCCGCGGCCTAAGTTGAGCTCGCAGTGGACGCCTTGGGTGTAAAACTTTAGCGGACCCTCGTAGTCTTGGCCGGCAGCCACTGCGTGGCCCACATCCCTCAGCCCCTGAGCCATCGAAGGGCATTCCGGGCTTTCGTCGGGCAAACTGATGGGAGAAGCTTCTGGGCAGCAGCCGGCGCGCACGACCGCAAACGCGCACATCTGATACCAACCCATTCTGGAAAAAAGCTTCATTGCGTGGGTGGCCGGCGCACCTTTCGGGGCCCCGGTGATGATAGCGACCATCAGTTTGTCACGCCCGTTCCGGGGGTCGGTCTCGTTGCACAACCAGCCCAGGTCGGGGGCCGTGGCGAACGCGCCCTTGGGTAGGTGGCCGGCGACGCAGCTAGCCATCTTGTCGCCGGTGAGCGGCTGTTTTTGTCCGGTTACGCCAACTTCCTCCAAGTGAATCTGCTTGCGCGAGGGCCCAACCGGCTGGATCACCACCGGGCGCGCGGGAGCCGGCCGCGTGACGGACACCACCCAGGCTGCTCCTAGACCCAAAACGATGCCGGCGAAAGCCAGGAGTGGAATCTTGCTCCGCTTCTTGGTTGGAGCTGCTTGAGCGCGCGACGCGGGGGCAGGAAGGGTCGCGGGCAGCGGCGGTGGCACGGTGGAATGCGCCCCGGCGAGTAACGGCTCGTCCGCGTTGTCGACCAGCCACTGTGCGAGCTCGCGCCGCAGCGCTCTGAGATCCACCCGCCGACGAACCGCATCCCGGTGCAGCCCATCCAGCAGGGCCGAAGCAAGCGCTGAATCGGTGACTCCACTCGCGAATAGCTCCTGCTTGGAAGCGAAACCGGAGCCGGGCGGCGCGTTGCCCGTGAGCATTCGATAAAACAGGGCGTGCGCTGCCCAGCTATCGTCAGCCTGCGAGGGGAGGCCGCCGCTCGCGCTGCGCTGAGGGCTTCGATACGGCGAACGCTCCACTGGAGCGGCGGAGAACGTGACCAGCGGACCTGGCTCGCGCTCCGAAGGGGTCGACTTTGCATCCGGTGTCGGCTTCAGGATCACGCAGGCCGGGCTGAGCAAGCCATGCGCCGCTCCGGCTCGGTGCACTGCGCCGAGCGCCTCTCCGACGCGCAACAGCGCCCGGACCGCTTCCCGCTCGCCCATCGACTTGCCAGCGGGGATGGATTCGAGCGTCTGGCCGCCGAAATCTTCGACCACCAGTAGAAACTCACCCTCGCCGCTTTCCACCAGATCCAGGACCGGCACGAGATGGGGGTGACTCACATGCTGAATCGGCCCCATGACGGCGGCTTCTTTGGCGGACAGCGACACGGCAAAAAAACGCTTCTGCGTCTGCTCGTCGGTGCCGAAGTACACCGGGTGTGCAGCATCGGTCGACCGTATTTCGTCGACGCGATAGCGCCAAGCGAGCACCTCACCGGTTTGAAGCCCAGCCGAAGGCATAGCCGTTTCGGACTGCCGAGCGTCTCATTTTTTCCGTCCGCTCGCGAGACCTTCGCCAGGCTTGCAAAAAAATGCTCCACTGTGCGCTGCCCAGTGCGAAAGGCTCATGAATTTCCCGTAGCTCTTCTAGCGCTGGGGGTCGCGATGGGCGTCTCCTGGTTCGCACCGAAGAGCTCGGCGGACGAGCCCGCCACGCCCGCGGCCACCGGTACGCCTTCAGGGGCCCGCACGTTTGCCGTGGTGAGCGACCTGTCGAGCGACGAAACTCA
>DASXTY010000648.1:0-9384 GCA_036505155.1 Polyangiaceae bacterium
TTCGGAACAGGTAATCGATGGCGACCGAAAGGTAGTGATTGGGATTGAGCAGTCCGCCTTTCGGAGTCACGATGCCGTGGCGATCCGCGTCCGCGTCGTTCCCAAACGCAACGTCGAACTGATCCTTAAGCCCGATGAGGTTTGCCATCGCCCAGGGCGATGAGCAGTCCATGCGAATCTTACCGTCTCGATCGAGCGGCATGAACGAAAATGTCGAGTCTACCGTTTCGTTTACCACCTCGACATCGATTCCCAACCGTTCCGCGACCGGCGCCCAAAAAGGCGCGGATGCGCCGCCCAGCGGATCTGCGCCGATCCGCAGTTTTGATGCGGAAATGGCGGCGACGTCGATCACATTGCGGAGGTCGTCCACGTACGGCCCGATGAAATCGTGCCGGTGGGTGGTGGGCGCCGAAAGCGACTCGCGGAGCGGAAGGCGTAGAACATCCCGGCACCCGGCCTGCAAAAGCTGATTGGCGGCGCGCTCGATCCAACCCGTGACTTCGGTATCGGCAGGCCCGCCGTTTGGCGGGTTGTATTTGATACCGCCGTCTTCAGGCGGATTGTGGGACGGCGTGATCAAAATGCCGTCAGCCAGCCGATCGGTTCGAGAGCGATTGTGGCAGAGGATGGCGTGGGAGACGACCGGCGTCGGTGTGTAATTATCGTTTGCGTCGACCATCACGTCCACGCCGTGGGCCGCAAGCACCTCGAGCGCGGTTGCGCGCGCGGGCTCGGAAAGCGCATGCGTGTCGACGCCGAGATACAACGGGCCGCTGATTCCGTTGCGTTTCCGGTATGCGCAGATGGCTTCCGTGACGGCAAGGATGTGCAGTTGGTTGAAACTCGACTCGAAAGCAGAGCCGCGGTGCCCCGAGGTACCGAACTGAATGCGATGCCCTGGGACGGACGCATCCACCTCGCGCTCGTAATAGGCGCTCACCAGACGCGCGACATTCACCAGCATGCTCCGAGGAGCTGGTTTTCCCGCCAGGGGGTGTACCTGTGTGGTCATCTCGGTACCGTAGATCTATCATGAACTGGTTTTCCCAATGTACCGATTTACCCCCCGGAGAGAGCTCGGAAGCACCGGCTTTCAGGCCACCGTGCTGGGCGTGGGCGATGTAGCGGATCGTTCCGTGCCGTTCGATACTTGCGTCGCGACGGTGCGGCGCGCGCTGGACACTGGCCTCAACTTGGTAGACACCGCGCCCTCTTACGAGAACGGGTACAGTGAAGAAATCGTGGGCGCGGCTCTTCACGGCCGTCGGGACGGAGTCTTCGTCATCGACAAGATTGATCATCTGGACCGCCCGGTCGGCGCGCAAGTGGAGGAAAGCCTGCTACGGCTGGGCTTGCCCCACACCGACCTCTTCGTTTTTCACGCCGTCTCCTCGCTCGACGATTGGCACCGGATCGCCGCCCCGGGCGGACGCTTCGACGAGCTCGAAGTCTGCGTTCGCCAAGGAAAGACCCGGTTCCGCGGCATCTCGAGCCATCATCCCGATGTCCTGGCTGCCGCGATTCCGAGCGCGCTATGCGATGTGGTGATGTTCCCCATCGGCCCACACGTCGACGCGCGTTACGTCCAGGAAATCCTTCCGCTCGCGCGCCGCCACCGCGTCGGCTCGGTTTGCTTCAAGACCTTCGGCGCCGGAAAGCTGCTCGGCGATACCACCGGCTATAACCGACCTTTGAGGGCGCGCCCGCGCGGAAAGCTCGGCTCGGACGGAACGGAGCGGGCACATGTCCCGACCCTGCCTCACCTCACGGTGACCGAATGTGTGCGCTTTACCCTGACCGTCGACCCCGATGTCGCGTTGCTCGGACTGAGCTTTCCAAGCGAGCAGGACGAAGCTTTTGCTGCCGCCCAAGTCTTCGAGCCACTGAGCGCATCCGAGCTCGGAAGCATCGAGCGCCGCGCGGCCGCCGCAGTGGTTGACAAGGGCGCGTGTCACTGGAATCCGGGTGCCTGACAGCACTTCACCACACCGTCCAAAATACCAACCGCCCCCCGTCGCCGCTGGTCACCGCGACCAGGTGATTCCGCGATGAGTGCACGGCTGGGATCAGAAACCCCATCGATCCGCCGACCAGCGCGCCCGCCGCGACATCGGTTGGAAAATGCGCTCCGCCCAGAACTCGGCCCGTGGCTACGAGAGCCGTCGCCGCGGAGCCCAGGCCCAAGGCGAGATAACTCCACGTCGATTCATGCCGCTTGCGCAGGGTAGTGAACACCGACGTGGTGATCGAAGCCGTGAACGCCACGTGACCGCTGAAGAAGGAGAGCCCCGAGCTCGGGGACATTCGCAAAGCAAGGGGCGCTTCGGTTCCGTACATGCGCGGTCGGGGCCGGCGCACCGCCGAGGTAGTGAGCACGTGAGCGGCATCGGCCCAGAGGGTCGACTCTGCGATGACGACCAGATCCGATAGGCCGTTCCACCCTTCCGCAGCGAACAAGATACCCAGCTGTCCCGCTGCATTCGCGAGGAGCGCCACGTCCGACTCGAGCATCCATGCCTTGCTGTAGTTTCCGGCTGCGCCTCGATCCAAAAAGAATACCTTGCTTCGATCACACAGGGGCGCGCAGTGCACCGGCGGCCCCTCGGGTATCAGCACGGTCGCGAAGTCCATGACCGCGGGAATCGTGACCAGGGGAATGTCTTTTTCGGCCTCCAGCGAGTAGGTCGGCCCGACTACCGGGGTCGAATCCCCGGTGGATTGTGCTGGTGCGGCTCGAGTGGCGGAAAAAGCAAGGGCAAAGGCGACTCCGCAGGGTGCGAGCCATCCAAGAGTCGGCCGGCTCAAAGCGTTCCGAATAGCTCCAGCGCCCGAGCCAGTCGCTCTTCGCCGTAAGGTTCCGAGTCCGCGGTGGCGGCGTTTTGCTCCAGGTGCTCCGGATTGTTGGTTCCGCAGCACACGGTGGAGATTTCCGGATACGACAAACAGAAGCGCAAGGCAGCGGAAGCAATAGTGGGGGATTGCTGGTCCAGGAGAAAGTCCAGCACGCTTTCCAGCGTGTACGGCTCGCGCTCCGGGAGCTTGCCTTTTTCCCGCAGAGCCTTCAGAGAATCCACTAGGTATTGCCGGTCGCGGAGTCCATAACCCCACGCTGCTTGTCCCAGCGGAATGATGGAGATGACGCCCACATTGCATTTTTTATAGATGGGCAGTGTGTTTCGCACGGCTCGATTGCGAAACAAAAGAAACTCCGGCATTACCACATCGAAGCTCCCGGATTGGGCCGCTTCGGTGAGGCGGGCGTCTTCCGTGTCGTAGTCGCCAGGATTGCTCAGCCCCACAAAACCGAGCTTGCCTTCGCTCTTCAGTCGATGCACCTCTTCCATTAGGGGTCCCGACGCGACCGCAACCACGTCTCCGGCGAAGGTGAGCGAGTGAAACAGCAATACTTCAAGGTGATCCGTGCGCAACCGGCCGAGCGATTCCTCGACCGCGCGTCGCAGTAGAACGGGATCTTGGAGCAGTGTCTTTCCGTCCTTTTGGTACGGCCACCACTTGGTGCAAAGGATGAATTGGTTTCGGAGCTTCAAGTCGGTTAACGATTTTCCGATGTCCTCTTCGCTGCCCTTGTAGCCGATAGCGGTATCGATCAAATTGATCCCGAGCTCCGCGGCGCGGGCCATGGTCTTGCTCGAGTCGCGTCCCTTGGCGAGCTCGCCGAAAAACAGCCCCCCCAGGCTGATGGCAGAAACCTTGAGTCCGGTGCGTCCCAGGATTCGGTATTGCATGCGCTGGTCAGTGCTCGACGGGCGGAGGCGGCGGAGTGCTCCGCATCCCTGAGCGCAGGAGAACCTTGGCCAGCGCTCTCACCGCCGGCATTGCGTGGTCCGGCGTGGGGTCGCCCACGAAGACCGGGGCTATCCCGGATAGGGATTTCCACTCCTGCGCCAGCGCCGGGCCTCCGAAGATCGCGGTGGGAACCGCGATCTTTCCTGGGTGCATGATGCGGCTCAGGCGCTCGACCGCAGTGCTGGAATAATGAGTGCCACCGGCGAGCGCGTCGGTCAGCACCAGTGCGTCGAGATACGGCACCAGATTTTCCAGCGCTGCGCCATGTTTTGCATCTCCCGCCCAGGGATCGACGGGAAACGCCTCGAAAACCAGGCGCGGCCTCCAGCCGTGGATTTCTCCCAGGCGTAACTCGTTTTCCGAAAGCGGTAAGGCAGAAACGAAGAGCTCGCTGGCGCCGCCGACCACGACGACTTCGATTCGTAAATCATGGTGTTCCCGGTCCACGGTCGGCATCGGCTCAACTCCTAGCGTCCTGAGTCCGCAATTCCTCCCGGAATTGCGGGACTGCCGCTTCGCGGCCCGCTGCTCCGCAGCCGCAGGCCACTATCCTCGTTTTGTAGGGGCGCCTCGCGCCTCTCTCGGCCTTCGGCCGATTCACCCCCAGAGAAAAATTCTCCGCCGAATTTTGCTAGTGTGCTGAGCATTATTAATGCCATCTACGGACTCAGCACACTAGCAAGCCTTATAAGCACTGGAAATCGGGTAGCCTAGTGCGTGCCCAAAGTGACCCCCGTTTTGCCGCTGGTCTTGGCTCCGGCGCCGGCTTTGGCGGTTCCGGTGGCGCTGGCACTGGCGCTCTTGTTCACTTGGACGTTCACGCTGGGCATCTGCACGCTTGCCTTGGCCTCAGCCGCAGCCCGTTCGGCGGCCTTGACTTGACCACTGATATCCGGGGCCTTCACGCTGATTTCAGGAGCTTTCAGGTTGAGCCGGGCATCCGCGCCTGCGCGCAGGTCGGCAGCAGCGCCAAGCTTGGCCTTTGCGTCCGCCGCAAGCTTCGCCGCGGCGTCGGCGTGAAACGATGCCACCGCGCCCACCGCCGCTCTGCCGCCGGCGGCAACCGTTAGCTCGATGGGCTTGGCCTCCAGATTGAGGTCGGCATCCAGCTTCGCCCGGTAACTCAGGCTCGGCGCGTCCCACACCAACACCAGCGGCTTGCCGCCCACGGAAAGCTTTAGATCGAGGTCGCCGGCCGCGTGCGCCTTGCCGTCGAAGTCAAAAACAAAGGCGTTCACGTACCCACCCTGTGCCACTAGCTCCACGGCGTAATCCCCAACCAGCACCACCTGGCCTCCGTGGCTCGCTTGCACTGCCAGCGCCACTTTGGGGACGCCGCCGATGCGCGCCTTTCCGTCGATGTTCAGGGAAACTTGAACCGGTCCACCGACGAGCTCGACGCCGGCTTCGGCTCGGCCCATGAAACGTGCGTGCGCCGGATTCCAATTCATCGCAATGTTCGTCTGAGCGCCCGCTTTAGTCTTGGCGGCCACCAGGAGCTGGACCTTTGCCGGCTCGGCAATGAGCTCGCCTTTGGCGTCGAACACCAGCGCTTCCACCAAGCCATCCCCGTGCACCAAAACTTCTACGGCGTGGTCTCCGGTTGCGATGACGGTCCCGCCGATGCGCGGTTTTATGGACGCGGCCGCATGGCCTTGGGCCTCCGCGCTGGCACGCGCCTCCGCCTCGGCGGTCGCTTCCGATTTGCAGCAGAGCCCCAGGCTGAGCACGAGCACCCCCAGGATGGTCGTCGCGTAATGCATTTGAGCCTCCTGGCTTCAGCATACAAAAACTTTGCCCGAGCGCACATCGGGCCGAAATACTGGGGTTTCTGGGCGTTCTCCGCGCCGAACCGACTGTCTCCGAGGGGCCGGTCCGCGGCGGAAACCAGAGCCATGGCTAGAAGTCGACACTTGCGTTAGAACCAGGTGAACCCAAAAACTCGTCAGCGCCAAGGCGATATCGGCGCGCACATTCGGGAGTCACAAGTTGAAGAGCTTTCACTATTTGTTTCATGGCTGCATTCTGGCCGTGCTGCTGGGTGCCGGTAGCGCCTGCCTGGGGTCGAGAGCCCCGGCGACAGCCAAGGACAAAAGCGGCGAACAGCAGGAGCACGTCGCGAAAGCGGAGGACAACGGAGTCACGCTGGTCGTAAAGACGGACTCCATGAAAGACGCGAGGATCTTAGGGGTTTCAATTCCGGTTTACGTGGAAGTAAAGAACATGAGCGGAAAGCCGATCCAAATCGATCGAAACGCTTTCGGGCTGCAATCCCGAGGGGGAGGCGAGTCCACGTCGTTGGATCCGGAAGAAGTCGCCAACAGCAGCTACGACGAGAAGCCGGCCACCATGCGAAAGCCTCCGCAGGCCAATGTCCAACCACAAGCCGGTCCGCCGGGTCCTGCCGGGCCGGGCGCCGGGCAACCGCGACCCGCAGGTCCGATGGTGTTCGATCCGCATGATCCGAACAAGCCCCGCGACCCCAAGGCAGACAACAAGAAGAAGTGGTTCGATCTAATCGTCGGGCCCGCACTCACTGCCCAGGTTCTGGAATACGGGTCAACCGCGCACGGTTTCGTCTATTTCAAGCCGGTCGGCGAAGGCAGGGAAGGCGCGAGGCAGCAGTTGATTGTCACCGCCAGCCTCAATGACGCGAAGACGGCTCAGGCGATCGCAAAGTTCCGTATAGGAGTGCAAACCGAAGGCGCCCCGAGCGAAGAAGGGGAAGGCGGAGGAAAGAAGCATGGCGGCGGTGGCGGAAAGCGCGGGGGTGGCGGAATGGGGGGCGGCGGTCCGCCTCGGTAGCCTCAGCGCTTGACGCAGTGGCCTTCCTTGGCCAGGCACTTTTTCATGCTCGCGCAGACATCCGACTTTTTGCAGTCATCGTTGGTGGCTGCCACACATTTGCCGTCCTGAACCGAGCAGCGCCCGGACTTAGTGCACACGTCTTTGCAGTCGTCGGCGGTAACCGCAGCGCACCGTTCGTCCTTTACCGCGCACAAGCCGTCCTGAGCACAGCGGTCCGACTGCTTGCACTCCTCGTTGGTTGCAGCGATGCAACGGTTTTCTTTGCCGGTACAGCGGCCTTCACCCTTGCAACTATCCTCCCGACTACGGCATTCGATGGTCTTGAAAGTCTGGCATTTCTTGTCTTTGTCGCAGCCGAGTCCGCTCGCGCAGTCGTCGTTGCCGGCGCAGACTTCGCCCATTAGAACTTTTGGCTTTTGGGGCTTGGCCGTTTCGGCCTCTTGGCTGGTACCCTTCGGCTTCGGCTTGTCACAGCCAGCCGAGAGCGCCAACAATCCGAGCACGGGAAACACGGTGAACCGCCGCCACATGCTGGACATGGTCGTCTAGCCGCTTGGCGTTGGCAAGAGCTCAGATCGGCCGCCGGAGGAGCTTCCCCGACCCCCTGAGCGGCGCTTTTTCTCAGGCGAGCGGTTTTTGCAGGGGGACGCGGGCCGAGCGGATATATGGTCCGTCCTTCGGCCCAGCCGACCGCCTCTACGCTCGGATAGTGAATGCGCCTCAATCGCATGGTGCTGGTACTGGGTCTGGCCAGCCTGCTGACGGACCTGTCGAGCGACATGATCTACCCGCTGTTACCCGGGTTTCTCGCCAGCAGCCTGGGAGCCGGCGCGCTCGCGCTGGGGATCATCGAGGGCGCTGCAGAAACCACCGCGGCGGTTCTAAAGATCGCCTCCGGAATTTGGGCCGACCGCACCCAACGGAGAAAGCCGCTGGTGGTCTTGGGTTATTCCATCTCGGGCCTGGTGCGCCCGTTGATTGGCTTTGCCTTGGTCTGGCCCGTGGTGCTCGCGCTCCGCGTAGTGGACCGCATCGGTAAGGGGCTTCGGACTTCTCCCCGGGACGCGCTGATTGCGGATGTGGTGCCTCCGCCGCAACGCGGCCGGGCTTACGGGCTGCATCGCGCTATGGACAACGCGGGAGCGCTTTTGGGTCCGCTGGCGGCCACTGCTCTCCTGGCTGCGGGGTTCAAGATGCGGGAGGTATTTTGGTGCGCCGCCATACCCGCCGTATTGGTGCTCGTCGTTTTGGTGTTGGGCGTCAGAGAGCCGGAGCGGAGCGACTCCGCTGAACGTTCCTCCTCTACCCGCCACGGAAATTTGAAAGACTTGGGAGGCGGCTTCCACCGGCTGCTTTTGGTGGTCGTGTTGTTCACGCTGGGTAACTCCAGCGACGCCTTCATTTTGCTCTTGTTGAGCAAAGCGGGCTTCAGCCCGGCACAAGTCGCGGCAACCTGGGGACTGCACAACCTGGTGCGGTGTGTTTCTGTTTATGCGGGCGGCCGGCTCGCCGATCGAGTGGACCGGGTGCGATTCCTGGGGTGGGGTTGGGTGTTCTACGCGGGAGTGTACGCCGGCTTTGCCTGGGCGAGGTCGCCGGGTGCGTTGGTCTCGTTGCTGGTGCTCTACGGGCTTCATTTCGGCGCGGTCGAGGCAACCGAGCGCGCTTTGGTCGCCGAGTTTGCGCCGTCAAACTTGCGAGGAGTCGCGTTCGGCTGGTTTCACGGGGCGGTCGGCTTTTCCGCGCTTCCGGCCAGCGCCGTGTTCGGCGCGCTCTGGACTTACGCGGGGCCAACCGCCGCTTTCGGCTTGGGTGCAGGACTGGCCTTGGTCGCTTCGGCGCTGATGATGACCGTGGTGAGTCGGGGTCAAAGTCCGGCTTCGGCATAAGACCGCGCCGGCTGCTTCAAAATGTGAGAATGCTCGTCCCGTGGACAAAAGAGCCTCGAGCTTGAGCAGGCCCTACGCCAGAACCACCGTTCGCCGGGTGGGTTATGCGATAACCCTGTTCACCTCGGTAACGTTGATCGGGGGCGCCTTGATCTGGGTGTACGGAGACGGAGAGTACACGCTTGCAAAGTCCATTTACTTCTCGCTCATAACCGTCACCACCGTCGGCTTTGGCGAATTGCCAAACATGGACGGGCATGCCGGCGCGCGAGTGGTGACAGCGTTTACCCTGATTTCGGGGGTGGTGGCCATCGCTCTTTTTCAGTCTACCCTCACAACTTTTCTCATCGAGGGAGTAATGGAAAAGGCCCTCCGGAGACGGCGCATGGAAAGAAAAATCGAAGCGTTATCCAAGCATACGGTGGTGGCGGGTGCCGGGCGCACCGGTCGCTACATCGTCGAGGAGCTGGTGCATGCCAAGAGCCATTTCGTGGTGATCGATACCGACGAGGCAAAGCTCGAAAAAATCAACCAGGAACTGGGCGGTCAGCTGCTCTACATCGTCGGCGACGCGACCGACGACCATGTCTTGACCGCGGCGGGGATCGAGCGGGCAACCGGCGTGATAACCGCTTTGCCGGATGATCGAGACAATCTGTTCGTCACCCTCTCGGTTCGTTCCGTGAATCCCAAGACGAGAATCGTGGCAAAGGTGGTTGAAATCGAAAACGAAGGAAAGATCGTGCGCGCGGGCGCCGATTCGACGGTGAGCCCGCATCGCATCGGCGGCCTTCGATTGGTGAGCGAGCTCTTGCGGCCGCGGGTCACCGAGTTTTTGGATCGGATGTTGCGCGCCCGTAAGGACCTGCAATTCGAC
>DASXTY010000649.1:0-6537 GCA_036505155.1 Polyangiaceae bacterium
TGAATGGTGTTTATTTCTATGGCGTCAAACGTGTGTCAAAATCCGCGCAAGTGTCCGTAATTACTGGATTTTTCGAGATTTGCACCTGGCACATCATTTCTAGCTGGGAGGGGGCACCCGCCAGCATCAAATGACGGAGCGATGGGAGTTTTGGATCGACCGGGGTGGAACGTTCACTGACTGCATCGGGCTGGAACCGAACACCCGGCGCCTGCACGTAGCGAAGGTCCTCTCCTCCGACGACGCGCCGTTGCAGGCGATACGGATCTTGCTGGGTCTTGACGAAGCGGCAACCATCCCTCCTTGCGACCTTCGGATGGGCACAACCGTGGCGACCAACGCCCTGCTCGAGCGCAAAGGGACCCCACACCTACTTTTGATCACCCGAGGCTTCGGGGACTTGTTGGAAATCGGCACCCAAGCTCGCCCGCATATTTTCGAGCTCCAGATATCCAAGCCGGCGCCCCTTTACCGGGCGGTGCTCGAGACGGACGCGAGAGCGGATCCCTCGGGCCGCATCCTGTCACGCCCCGACCCCGGAGAAACCGTAGCGAGTCTAAAGTCCTGGTCTGACCGAGGCCTGGTAAGCGTAGCCGTGGTGGTTGCTCATTCGTACGCCTGCCCGGATCCGGAGCTCGAGCTCGGAAGGCTGGCGGAAAAGGCGGGTTTCCGCTACGTGGCGCTGTCGCACGAGGTGGCGCCCGAGCTCGGCATGTTGGCGCGCGGCGACACCACCAGCATCGATGCGTATCTCACTCCGCTGATTCGCGATTATCTGAAGGGCCTGTTGGAACACCTGCCCGAGAGCTCGATCGAAGTCATGCAGTCGAGCGGCGGACTCACCGACGCGGCGCACTTCCGCGGCCCCAACGCCATCTTATCGGGGCCGGCCGCGGGTGTGGTCGCCTGTCGAGAAGTCGCTCGCAACGCCGGCGTTGCGCGTGTGATCGGCTTCGACATGGGAGGCACCTCGGTGGATGTGTCTCGGTACGACGGCGAGTTCGAGCGCGTGTATGAAACTGAGATAGCTGGAGTGCGACTGCGTGCACCGATGCTCAACATTCACACCGTGGCGTCCGGGGGAGGGTCGCTCTGCCGCTACGACGGATACCGACTGGTGGTTGGTCCCGAAAGCGCCGGCGCCGTACCGGGGCCCCTGTGTTACGGAAACCCTGAAGCCTCGGAGCTCACTCTCACCGACGTCAATTTGGTGCTGGGAAGAATTCAGCCCGACCGCTTCCCTTTCCCAATGGATCACCACCGCCCTCGTGCAGCGCTGGAAGCACTGGCCACCAAGCTTCTTGACCCGGCATACCAAAACGTGGAGGCGATCGCGCAAGGGTTTTTCGAGATCGCCAATCACAACATGGCTGAAGCCATCCGTCATGTTTCGGTGGCGCGCGGCTACGACGTGCGAGAGTACGCGCTGGTCGTGTTTGGAGGAGCCGGCGGGCAGCACGCCTGCAGGATCGCGGAGCTTCTGGGTATAACTACGATTCTGTGCCATCCGTTCGCCGGTGTGCTCTCCGCGTACGGCATGGGTCTGGCGGATGTTTCATGGCACGGCGAGGCGGACGCCGGACGTCACCGCCTGGACGAAAAAGAGCTCAGCTTGCTACAGGCGAAGTTTTCGACCTTGCAGCAGACCGGGCTCCGCGCCTTGATGGACCAGGGATACCGTCAGGAGCAACTGAGTGTGACGCGCCACCTCGATCTGGCGTACCAGGGCACGGAAACCTCGCTTACCCTGCCCGCGCAGTCAGCAGTGGAGTTGAGCCGTGCATTTGAGATAGCGCACGAGCGACGATTTGGATACGCGCGGCCCGGCCACGAAATTCAGGTGGTTCAAGCGCGGGTGGAGGTCATGGCGGCACATCGGCCGATCGATTCGAAGGCGCTCACGGGACAAAACCCCAAATCCAATGCACCCGAACGGGTTACGCGACTCTGGTACGGCCGCGGATGGCTGGAACAAGTGCCGGTTTACCAGCGCGAATCGCTCTACCCCACGCAACATGTGAGCGGGCCGGCCATCATCCTCGAGGCCACCGGAACTTTGGTGGTCGACCCAGGGTTTTCGCTGGAAGTCGCCGATGACGGCTTGCTCGTCCTGCGCCGAGAAGCACTTGCCGAGCGCCCGGCTCTGGTTTCCCACGTGTCCGGTGGCGAAGCGGACCCGGTACTGCTCGAGATCATGGGCAATTTGTACATGTCGATCGCCGAGCAGATGGGTCACGTGCTGCGGCGCACCGCGTTGAGCACGAACATCCGCGAACGCTTGGATTTTTCCTGCGCGATTTTCGACGCAGAGGCCCGGTTGGTGGCCAACGCCCCGCATATCCCGGTGCACCTGGGTGCGATGGGAGAATCCGTGCGAGCGGTTTGTGCCGCCCACCCTCAGATGCGTCCAGGCGATGCATACGTAACCAACGACCCGGCTGCCGGTGGCTCGCACTTGCCCGATATCACGCTGGTCACGCCGGTTTTCGACGCGGCCGGCGCGCTCCTGTTCTTCACTGCGAGCCGCGGGCATCACGCAGACGTCGGCGGTATTTCCCCGGGCTCCATGCCGGCTTTTTCCCAGAGCCTCGAAGAGGAGGGCATCGTGCTCCGCGGGCTGCGCATCGTCCGTTCCGGCCGATTCGATCGCGAGGGGGTGCTCGCCGCGCTCCGTTCCGGGCCTTATCCGGCCCGGCGGCCCGAAGAAAACCTCGCGGATTTGCAAGCGCAATTGGCGGCAAATCGGCTGGGCGCCGGCCTGCTCCTGAAGCTGGTCGACGATTACGGTCTCGAAGTGGTGCGCTCCTACATGCGGCACCTGCAGGGTAACGCGAGGGCCAAGGTGGCCGAGCAGATTGAGCGCCTCCCGGACGGTGAGCACTCTTTTTCTGATTATCTGGACGACGGCACACCGGTGCGAGTTTTGCTGCGCGTGTCGGGCGACCGCCTGATCGTCGACTTCAGCGGCACCGGCGTAGAAGTCGAAGGAAATCTCAACGCGCCTCGCGCGGTGACGGTCGCCGCGGTCATCTATTTCCTGCGGACTCTGGTGGGCGAGCCTATTCCTCTCAACGCGGGCTGTCTGGAACCGGTGGAGATCCGGATCCCGCCCGGCTCGTTGCTGGCACCCGCCCCGAACCGCGCGGTAGCCGGCGGAAACGTTGAAACCTCGCAGCGCATCGTTGATGTGCTCTTGGCAGCGGCCGGGAAAGCCGCAGCCAGCCAGGGCACCATGAACAACCTGAGTTTCGGCGATGCGAGTTTCGCGTATTACGAAACCATCGCGGGGGGTGCCGGAGCAGGGCCGGGATTTTCGGGTGCCAGCGCTGTGCACACCCACATGACCAATACCCGGATTACCGATCCCGAAGTGCTCGAGTCACGTTTTCCCGTGCGGGTGATCGAATTTTCGATCCGTCGCGGGTCGGGTGGCGACGGAAAATGGTCAGGGGGTGACGGGATCTGCCGAACCTTCGAGTTCCTGAGAAAAGTTCAGGTTTCCATGCTTTCGGAGCGTAGAACGCGTCCGCCATTTGGGCTCGCCGGCGGCTGTCCAGGGTCCCCAGGGATCAATCGCATCGACGGCCAGGAGGTCGGAGGAAACTTCAGCTGCGAAGTGGTTCCCGGTCAGCATCTGCGAATCGAGACGCCGGGCGGTGGAGGTTACGGAGCGCGTTGACCAAGCGCCGCCCGGCGGGAGGGTAACTACTCACAGCTCGAGCTCTGCGGGTCGCCTTCGGCTGGCTCATACGCATGCCTTCGCGTGGTGGTCGCAGAGTCCTAAGCCCAGTTAGGTGAGTGGTCACGCCGACGCTTGATGCTCGTGCGGTTGCATCTCGGGCTTGGCCTGGACGGGCAAACTGATTCATCCGCCGAGCGCTCGAGGCGATCCGGGCCGCAGGTTTCTTAGCCACATCGGGAACGTCGTTCCGTCGCGCAAGGGAGTTGGCCGCCCCAATCTTAAGTCCAGGAGCCTCAGAAGAAAGGTCCGGAGGCGCGAAAGACGCGAATATCCAAGCGAAAAATCCCTTTGGTTGGTGAGCGACAGAAGCAAGCGCTAGAGGTGAGGTAATAAGCAGCGACCGAGTAGTGCTCCCGGTTACCGTGGCAGGTTAGCGTGGGGAAATGCCACGGGATCCCCGCGTTTTGCTACTAGCAGCGGCTTGATCGCGTTGACTCAGGACTGCTACTAGCCCGTATCATATCCGACCAACCCTGAACCGGCGGAGATCTGCGATTGAAACTCGCGGCAATCGACATTGGAACCAACTCCATCCACATGCTTTTGGTGGAGGTCCAAAATCGAGGATTCGAGATCGTGGACCGCGAAAAGACCATGGTCAAGCTCGGTCAGGGCGTGTTCCGTTCCGGCAGATTATCTGAACGGGCGTTCACCGAGGGCGTCAATGTCGTCCGGCGCTACTGCAAGTTGGCTGAAAGCCTCGGAGTAACGGACATCATTGCCGTAGCGACCAGCGCCGTAAGGGAAGCTCAAAACGGCGGCGATTTCTTGCGCGCCATCCACGAGTGCACCGGCGTCGATCCGCGAGTGATTTCAGGTGCCGTGGAAGCGCGTCTGATTTTCCTCGCCGTGAGGCACGCCATCGACATTGGAGAGCAGCGAGTGCTCATCTTCGATATCGGTGGCGGCAGCGTGGAAGCGGTGGTCGCAGACAAGACCAGGCTGCTATTGACTGAGAGCCTGCGCCTGGGCGTGCAGCGCCTGCTCGACCGACACGGTGGCTCGGAGCCGCTATCCGGAAAGGAGCAGGTCGAGCTCAGGGATTACATCCGAGGCGACGCGGCGGACTTTTTTACCAAGGCCAAGGAGTTCGGCTACTCCAAAGTCATCGGCACCTCGGGAACCGTTCGAACTCTGTGCGAGGCGACACATCTGACAGCCGGCGGCGCAGCCTGGAACAGCACCAACGCGCAAGTCGCGCGCCGACGCGATATCAAGGAGCTCGCGAAGCGACTGGCGGACATGACGGAGGCCGAGCGCGCCGGCGTGCCCGGTATCGCCCGGCAGCGCGCCGACGCCATCCACTTTGGAGCCGTGCTCTTGTCGCATCTCATGGAGTTGGCGGAAGCGGAAGAGATCACGGTGTGCGAGGCCTCTTTGCGCGACGGTTTGATTCTGGATTACCTCGACCCCCATGGTTCAAACGGAACCCACAAGCCGGTTTTCGAACCGCGGCGGCGCAGCGTTTTGGAGCTGATGTATCGTTATGATCGCGAAGATCCGCACGAGCGCCACGTGGCAGACCTGGCTTTACAGCTTTTCGACCAGTCGAAGACTTTGCATCAGTTGGGCGAGCCCGAGCGGGAGCTCCTGGAATACGCCGCGCTCCTCCACGGCGTGGGACAGCACGTCAATTTTCGGGGCCGCCACAAGCACGGCGCGTACATCGTTCGCCATTCTCCGCTGCGCGGCTTCACCGACCAGGAAATCGAGGAGCTCAGCCTGGTCGTCAAATTTCACCGGCGGCTCGCGCCGGACTCGGGCAACACCGACCTGGCTCGACTGCCCAAGCCGCGAGCGCGGGTGATCCGACTGTTGTCGTCCATCCTCAGAGTGGCAGTGGCGCTGGACCGAGGAGACACCCAGGTGGTCAAAGCCGTCAGATTGCGTGAGTCCAACGGCAAGCTCGAGCTATTGATAGCCGGTGATCGAGACTTGGAGCTCGAGCTCTGGGCCGCGCGTCGGAAGCTCAAGCCTCTGTCCCGCGCGCTCCGCGCGGGCATTGCGGTACGGCGCGACGATTCGCAGTGAAAAGGAGGCTCGAATCTTGAGGCTCGAACCTTGAGGCGTCATTGATCCGCCCACCAATCTGGCGGGACCCAATCCATCCAGGTAGCGCTGCTGATGAAGGCGCCGACGCCCGAGCTTTTCACACCTGCACTCGGACCACCAATGCCCTTGCAGTTATTCACCCTGAAAGGTGGCGACACGGGGATGGAGTTGTTCCAGCCGACCGTGTTGAACCACGTAACTTCGTCGAACATGTCGGTTACCGGGTCCGCAGTGCTCTCTTGACAGGGCTTGCAAGACGCCTATGATCCGCGTCGGTGTTGCGGCACTTTCTTGTTCTCCTAATATCCATTGCCGTCCTGCTCGGCCGGTACGGCTTCGCCGAAGCTGCGGAGAACCTGGTCCAAATAACCGCTTACGGTGAGGCCGCGCATGCGCTCGGGTCCGAAGGGGAACACACCCATCATGATATCGAGCACAGTTGTGCAGGCGGCATTCACGTGTGCGCCTGTTGCAATCATCAGCCCGTGGCGTTTTCCGAGCACGAGCTAAAAATCCTCGCAGCCCTTGCCTGGTTCGAGCCCGTCGCGTTCGTTGCCGCAACCGCTGGCCCAGTTGGTACTAGGCTCGCCATCTTCAGACCTCCCATCCGCTGAGAGCGCCGTATCGCGCGCGCTATCTAGCAAAGCCCAGCGTAGGTCAGCCGGCTCACGCACGTCGCATTGCGCCGAGCTGATCCCCGGATCTCGCCAACTGCCTGGCGATGTGGAGGTCGAAGATGTTCA
>DASXTY010000650.1:0-6357 GCA_036505155.1 Polyangiaceae bacterium
TGTCGGCCAAGTCCGGTGGTCAGCTCCAGGGGCACGTTTCCCACCAGAGCGGCCGCGATGCCGACGTTGGCTTCTACATGACGGATAGGGACGGCCGATACGTAGAGCCCGATCGGTTCATCTCTTTCGGTTCGGATGGACTGGCCAAAGACGCAAGCGGGTACGTTTTCGACGACTGGCGCAACTGGCTTTTGGTGCGGGCCTGGGTGCGCGATAAGCGCGCCGGCATCTCGCACATCTTCGTTTCAGCGCCGCTCCGCCGGCGGCTTCTCGACTATGCGCATTCCCATAAGCCAGAGGCCAAATACGTCGACGAGCTAATGGTGCTGCTGAAGCGGCCGGATGCCGCCGAACACGACGATCATTTTCACGTGCGCGTCGCTTGCCCATCGGGCCTGGAAGGGCTGTGCCATGAGGAGTCGCGATAGGGCCGCGTTGCCCCGAAACACCGTCAGCTATTTCCGCGGGCCGCGTACGTGGGTCCGCTGGTTTCGGCGCACCCAGTCTTCAAGGCGGAAGAAGGATTCCACTGGAAGCCCTGAAGCCGGTACGACGCCATCCGTGAGCAGGAAATGCATCGCTTGCGCAAAAGTGATGCCAGGAAAGTCTTTGTTTTCGAGGGAAGCGCGTAGCTTCTCCATGATCTCGGGGTCGAGGCCCTCCGAAAGCTTCATGGCGATGCCTCGATCAAGCGCGCCTGGAAGAAATCGATGAGCGGTCCGAGTTTGCCGTCATCACTGGCTTCCAGTGCACTAAGATGCTCGATCTTGTCACGGGCATAAAAACGGAAAAGCATCGAGTGCTTCCAGTACAGAAAATACGCGATCAGCAACCGGCCGATACGGCCGTTGCCGTCCGTAAAAGGATGGATCTGCTGGAATGTGGCGTAAAGCTTGGCTGATTGCGGGGCGGGTTCGGCTGGAGCGCCATGGTTATATTCGGTGACCCAATCCGTGAGCGCAGGGAGCACCCGATCCGGCGGGTCGTATTGGTGCCGACTGCCGTTCGAGCGGAAGGTGTAGTTCCTCTGAGTTTTGAAACATCCGGCGTTATCGGTCAGTCCGAAAAGAAGCTGCCGGTGGAGATCCCTCACGACATCAACGGACATATACGGCGACGCGCGCACCTCTCGCATGAACCACTCGGCCGCGGCGCGGTAATTAACCAGCTCTCGATGCTCGCGAATCGGGTGACCGGTGACGGTGCGACCACGCAGAACTTCGCGAGCCTCGTCCTCGGTAAACGTGGAACCCTCCACCAGCGTTGAGCCGATGAGCAGATGCTCTTCCAAGTCTTCGAGGAGCCAGCGCATGCCTGTAATATGAATACTTTAACACCGCGGCGTGTCATTCGGTTACCTCTAGCTGTGGTAGCTCGAAGGGAAAGCCTTCCGGCCACCGATCGCGCGGTTCATAGCCTATCAGTCGACGGGCGGCCTCCGCGTCCACGAGCCGGGTCCCTTCGGCTCCAGTCGCGTAAAGCACCGCAAAGTCGATGTTGCTAGCCTCCACCGCGCAAGCAAAAAACTCTCCGACGTCTCGCCCGCTCAAATAGAGGTGTGTTTGCCGGGCGTTCACCATCCGCGCAGCGTCCCAGGTGCCTCTGACCACCCAGAAAATACGCGCGGCGATCACCGACATCGCATGACAGCGCGCGTACATCTCGCCCAGCTCTTCGGCCCACAGTTTGGCGAGCGCGTAGTCGTTGGTGGGATAACGGTCGTCGCCGCGGAGCAGCCGATCGAGCTTGCCGAACTGGCTCGAGACCACCTGGATGGTGCTCGCCAGAATCACGCGTTTTACGCCTTCGCGGCGCGCTGCCTCCATCACGTTGTACACGCCGACCACGTTCGGCCCCAGCAGGGCAAAGAATCCAACGTTGTTCGGGATTGCCGCCAAATGCACCACGGTGTCCACGCGCTGCATCGCTTCGGCTACTGCAAACGGGTCCTCCAGGTTGCCGTGCACGGCGTCTTCGACGCGCTCGTTTGGTTGCCACATTGCGACCCGGTCAAAACCTCGCACCCGGTGCCCTCGTCGCAAAAGCTCGTCGCACACCGACCGCCCGATGGCTCCCGAGGAGCCGGTGACCAAAACATGTTTTGGCGCGTTCATGCCCGGCGGAGCCTACTAAGGTCGCGCCCACTTGGCATCTCCACGCGGCTTCGGCCCTTTTTGCCACACCCGCCGAGTGATCAGGGACCCGCAAGGCTTGCCGGCAGGGCATGGGGAAGCGTAACTTTTCGAAAATTCGTGGCAACCGGCCAGGGCGTGGACTCCCGAAAAGTGGTGTTGGCGGCGTTAGCCGGCAATGTGGGCATCGCCGCGGCGAAGTTCGTGGCGGCCTTTGCCTCGGACAGTGTGACCATGCTGGCGGAGGCGGTGCACTCGGTTGCCGACAGCACCAACCAGGCGCTGCTCCTTTTGGGAATGGCGCTGGCGAGCCGGAGGGATCCGGAGCTCTATCAGCTCGGGAGGCACAAGGAGAGCTACTTTTGGGCGTTCATCGCCTCGCTCTTCTTGTTCTTCATGGGTGGGGCGTACGCGATACGGGAAGGATTGCACAAGCTCACCCACAAGGGCGAACCGCCGAGCTCGCTGCTTTTGCAGCTTGTTGTATTGGTAGTTTCGATAGCATTCGAATCGGCGAGCTTTTGGGTTGCGGCGCGCGAGTTCCAAAAGGCGCGAAAGGGCCGAACGTTATCCGCGGTGCTTTTCGGGGGCAAAGATCCCACGATTCCGCTGGTCCTCTTAGAGGATGCCGGCGCGCTGGTGGGGCTGGTGATCGCGCTTGCGGCCGTCTTAACCTCGCATTTCTCTGTCAGCACACTGGCCGACAGCGCAGGGTCTATCGTGATCGGCTTGCTTTTGTGCACCATCGGGATGCTGCTGGCGCGAGACACCCACAGCCTGCTCATCGGCGAGGCGGCGACTCCCGAAATGCGAAAAAAAGCCATCGAGCTGGCTCAGGGCACGGAAGGCGTGGAGCGTGTCACGCAGCTTTTGACTATGCATTTGGGTCCCGAAGCGGTTTTGGCCGCCTTCAAGGTGCGTTTCCGGGCCGGCATCACGGTGGAGGAAGTCGAGCGCGTCACCGATGCGCTCGAAGCCCGCGTGCGCGCAGAAATTCCCGATATGAGACGAATTTTCGTGGAAGCGGATGGCGACTACACGAGCCGGCCTCCCGCCAAGGATTAGGAAAGCGCGTAGCGCAGCGTTGTGGCGACTAGTCGCGGAGCGCTGACGTATCGAAGACCCTCGCGAGCCGAAATCATGCATCGGTCGACGGATACTGGCGACCGAACTCCTAGGAGTTCACATCGCTCCCCGATTGGCCCGGCCGTCCTCGTTTGCCATCGAACCACGTTTACGAAGTGTGACGTGACATCAGGTCCAACCCTCGGATAGTCACGACTCTCCTGGAGGTGCAGCTGATGAGCGGACGTTTCGGTACCATCGGATGGCTGGTGTTGACGGTCTTCCTGCTGCTTTCGTGTAGCGATCGCGGCAACCTGGAGCGGTCTGGAAGCACCACTCAAGCGCTGAGCGGGACAACTTCGGCTGGCACCAACGTTTCGGGGGGGGGGCGGCCCCACCGACAATTCCAGTACGGTGGTTCCGCTCGAGTGGCGCGAGCCAGAGGTGAGACTGAGGGCTACACTTTTTTATAGTCCGAACCGCAGCGAGGACGCTTTGGTCGTGCTCGACAAGCCTATCGAGTTTGATATCCCCGCAGCTCTGCGAGTTGTTGAGGGGGATGCTGGAAACCACGAGGCCGTGCTCTCGTTCCGCACGGCCGATGGGAAACAAATCCGCTGCTTTTATCGAGGGGGCTCTTCCCAGAGCCATCCTACAGATGCTCTCGAACTCGCCAAGGCGCGGCTCTACCGGTTCGATCACTGTCAAGGTGGCTTCGCTGCAGGGGACCGAACACAATCGAATTGGTTCCAGCTCAGTGTGCAGAGCGGCGATAACATGCACCCGATTGGTCGAACCACGGTCGAGGTGGGGCTGAGCACGGGGCGCTGCAGCGGCGAGCTCCCGCCGCCTCTCTCCGCGGAAGAGACGGTGCGCTTGCGTCAGAGCTTCTCCTGGCAGAACACGTCGGCGTTGCCGGAGACAGACGCGCAGGGGCGCCCGTCACTTTTCTACGCGCTCATCTATGTTCGTACCAGGATGAAGTCAGGGGTCTGGACGAGCTCCTCATCCATTGGGAAAAGAAGCCCATCTTCCTGAACGAGCTCGACCAATACCGCGGCCGGTGCGGCGTCCTTCACTACGACGGTGACGGGCGCGGAACCTTCGTGTTCGCCGTTCTGCCCGGGCTAACCTATAATTTGATTCGAGACGCTGCTCTGCACCCGGACCCAATCGAGGGGGATAAAACGTTATTCGAGGCGATCGTGCTCCGTCCGCCGCCGCCACAAGCGGCCAATGCCGATGGTTCGCTGTCGTTCGACGCGCTGAAGCTCGGTGGTTTCCTATACCGGAACCAACAAACCTTTCCCGACGCAGTCCAGCAGCAGCCGTTCTGGAACGCTTTCAAGAAGTTCGTTGCCAAAACCATCGCCACGGCTGTTCAGGACGTCGGGCGGGCCATAACCGACGGCCTCGGCGAAATAGACCGCTTCATCGCGGGAAAGGTGACGGTTGATATTTCGTTTACCGTGCTCAACCGCGACCGAGTCTTCGAAACGGACAAGGCGCTGACCGTTGCCTGGGGCACTCGCGCAGGTGAGGAGATGCACCTTAGCGGCACGCGGGTTGAAATCCGACAGTGGTTGGACGGGGCTTCTGATGTCGGCATTCCAGTCCCAACCTCGTTCTTCGGGACGCTGCACGAGGACGGTAGGATAAGCTTGGACGTAGCAAAGGGCGCGAACTCCCGAGACGGAGGGCTCTGCATCGAGCTTGCGAACGACGCCGCCGCGTTGACCTCGTTCATCCTGCCGAACGACACCTGTGATTTCCAAGACGCAAAGTTCGGCGGTTTCAAGCAAGATGTGGCGGTTCCGATTCGGACCAACCTCATTGAGATGCACCACCTCACGCTCGCGACCGACGCGCGCGCTTACGTTACGAACGTGACGGGCTTCGTGCCGCACCATGCGGATATCGCCGTTGGTTGGCTCTTCGACCAGATGCAGGCAAGGGACCGGAGCTATACAGCCTGTTTTGGCTTCCCCAGCATAACGGCAACCGTGCTGCCCACGATCCTGGAGCGCATCGTGCTGGTTCGGGAGGTCGGCGAGCTTGTTCCTGGTGGGAAGAAAGGAGATCCGCTCAATGCCTATCTGTTGCTTTTGGCGGACTCGTTTTTCGCAGTAAGCGCCGTGGACATTGTGCTGTCGAACGACAAATCCAACACCGACTCTCGAGGCTTGATGCCGCACGAATACGGACACTTTCTCCAGTGCAGCCTCCTGGTTTCCGAAGCGCCGCTCGCGCTTTCGAAGTTCCTTTTGCAACAAGCATTCGACGGACGGAACCTCGACCCGAGCCAGGCCGGAAACGCGGTTTCTGAAGCGTTTGCCGACTTCTTTTCGGCCAGGTCGCGAGTGGGGTGGGCTATTTCGAGCCACTTCAGTCGCGCGTGTCGGACTTGTCGAATTACTGCTTCGGGGCGCAGTGCCTGGAGAGCAACGCGACGGGCGTAGACCAGTCCGGGAACATTGGAACGTCCGCCGGCATTGTCGGGGGTCTGGACGTTGCGCGCTGGGCGACGCTTTTTCACGATGCCTTCGACGGCTCGGACTGGAGGGGGCAAAACGTGCCGACCAACGCCGATGCCTGGTGGAAGGGACCCGGGCCGCATCCTGGGCTCCCCAAAAAAACGGGAACTCTGATCTACAACCCCACCCCCTACGGCGACGGCCACGACGAGTCCGTCCTTCTGGCCGGCTCCGGCCTCACCGACTGGATCAAGCTTTGGGCGTCGACATCAGGTGGCTCTCTGACTCCTGATACGATCCTTCCCCCGCTGGCGCAGGTCATCCTTCGCACCCATACCTGGTGCCAAACCTGCAGCATGTTCGCACTGCATCAGCCGGACGTGGGCGTGTCGCCGACTGAGCAAGTGCAGGCTTGCATTCAGGACCCGCTCAAGCGTTGGTCGGCCCGCCCCCGGACCCATCGCTTCGGTTCGACGCTTCTACCTGCGAGCTTTGCGCAGCGAACGAGCGCTCTGAGAACGGCAAGTGCGTGGCTTGCCCCCCTGGCAGTGTGGTGGACCCTGCCGCCAACCTGTGCAACCCGTGCTTGACTGACTTCTCGACCGACCTCAAGAAAATTGAGAAGTGCAGCTATTTCACGAAAGTCTCGTTTCCTGGTGACCCGAATCAGTTCTCGTGTGACGCAG
>DASXTY010000651.1:0-6849 GCA_036505155.1 Polyangiaceae bacterium
AATCTCGCTCGCATGATGAGCCTCGAGGAAAATATCACGGCTCACCCCCTCGTCAGTAGGGATCATTCCGCGCGCCCTCGTCGACGGCCTGCCAGAGCTCAAGGAATTTGTCGCGCACCCAGGGATGAAGGTCGCGCGCCATCGTATTCGGCAGACGGGCCTCGCGGATCAGCTCCTGAACGTCCGCCAAGTCCTTGAGACGGTGCGCCGCGACCATGCCGGAAGCGAGCTTCAGCTCGATCCATCGCTCGATCGGAAGCAGCGCAAACGGGGCGCCCCGAATGGCGGTGGTTGCAGGGTCCGGAAAGGCAATCGGCTTGGGCTTATCGTCGCCAGGGAACCGGCCGGTGCTCAAAACGTCGACACGAACATTAAACTCGGTATCGATCAGCTTCCCGGTGCCCGCGACGCGTTCCGCGTAACCCTTTCCGATCCAGCGACGCTTGAACGCCTGGAGATCCGCTTCGCGCATGATCAGATCGACATCCACCGTGACCCGCTTGTAGCCGTACTCATTCAGCGCCAGAGCCCCGATGATGGCGTAGGGCAACCCCTCTTTTTCTAGGATCGACACCAGCTTGCGCACGGCCTTTTGGGCTTCAGCCTCTCCCATGAAGAACCTCCAACAGTAATCCACGCTCTCCGCGAGCTCTACCGAGGCCTCCGGCGACCGCCAGGAGGCTCCCCAGGTGCGACCGGAGCTGGCAGGCATTCCCAGCAAAGCTAGCGCTGCCTTTAGTTAGTTTCCAGTTCGTCCCATCGCACCGGCCGTCCCGTGTGAGCGGATCGATAGATGCTTCCATCAGCTTCGTCAGGTCGCCCGCCAGCTCTAGCACATTGCCCGTGGGCGCTGTTGAACAGCGGCCGCCGTGCGCTCGGGAGCTCGCGTACCGGGGTCTTGTAAATTCTAGTTGACTGGAAAAAACTTCGAAGTATTTTCGAGTCCAGTGGAAGCTACTGAGATCCTCCGTCGGGTCGAACCTGTGGTGGTGCAGGACCTCGAATCCAAGATGGTGTTCGTCGCCGGCCCCCGGCAGTGCGGCAAGACCACCTTGGCAGAACGCTTGATCCGCAAACGCGGCGGCGCTTATTTCAGCTGGGACGTTCCCGCTCATCGCCGAGCGCTGACCGCGGGTCTCCTGCCCGAGGGTCCCCGGCTCTGGGCGTTCGACGAACTACATAAGTACCGGGGTTGGCGAAACTGGCTCAAGGGCGTCTTCGACCTGCACCGACGCACGCATGAGATCCTCGTCACCGGCAGCGCCCGGCTCGATCTGTACTCCCACGGTGGCGACTCGCTACAGGGGCGGTACTTTCTGCATCGGCTGCATCCCTTCACTTTGGGCGAAGTGATGAGGACGCGGCTCTCAGACGACCCTGAGGACTGGCTTGAAGCTTCCGCGGATACCTCCGGAAAGGCCCAAGAAGTGCTGGAAGCATTGCTTCGCTTCGGAGGATTTCCAGAGCCATTTCTGGGTAGCTCTGACCGGCGTGCCGCACGATGGCGGCTTGCCTATGGGGATCGCCTCGTGCGCGAGGACGTGCGCGATCTCGAAAACTTGCGCTCACTGGACAAGATTGAGTTGCTCTTCGAGCGGCTCGCCGAAGGCGTGGGATCAGTGCTATCGCTCAACGCTCTCCGCGAAGATCTGGAGGTCGCCTTCGACACCGTGAGCGCCTGGACCGGAGTGCTGGAGCGCTTGTATGCCGTATTTCGGCTGCCACCCTTGGGCTCCCCTCGCATCAAGGCGGTGAAGAAGGAGCAGAAGCTTTACTTCTGGGACTGGGCGCGCGTAGCCGATGAAGCGGCGCGCTTCGAGAACCTTCTTGTCGCACATCTGGTCCGGCTGGCACACTGGCTGGAAGACGTTCATGGCGAACGAGCCGAAGTGCGCTACGCGCGTGACGTGGTCGGGCATGAGATCGACGCCGTCGTGCTGCGCCGCGGCCGCCCGTGGCTGGCCGTTGAGGCAAAGCTCGACGACCGCCCGCTCGATTCGGGGCTGCGCTACTTTCTGGAACGAGTCCGGATCCCCCATGCCCTGCAAGTTAGCCTGCGCGGCAAGGTGGACCGTCGAATTCCAGACATCGGCGGCGCGCGCGTGCGTCTGCTGCCCGCAGCAACATTTCTCGCCCGACTGCCCTAACCCGGCGCATGCACCATCTGCCCAAGCAGTGGAATGAAATGCGAGGTCCAGCAAGAGCGACCCCGCGTGCACTCCTGAAGCGCGACGCAGAGGTCCGCAAAGTGAACGAAACTAGGCAGCTCAGCTGCGTGCGGCTCTAGCCGGCTACTCGGCCGGCGGGCACGAATAGGAAATTTGCCAGTTATTGAGGACCGGAGTCTGGGTCGACGTGGAGCTCGGGTTCAGCGTGACTTCGAGCTCCAAAACAGGGCCTCTTACAGCCGGGAGCCCGCCCAGCGTGGTGTACAAATCGGCCGGACACGGCGGGGGACCCGACATCTTGCACACCGAACCGGTGGGCGACGCAGTCGATGCCGTGGCAAGGCTCAAGAAAGACTGGTTCGGCAGATCGGCAACGCTAGTGGCGGTGCGAATCCGAAAAACGATATTCGAATCGGCCGGAGTCAGCGAGTCGTAGGCCATAAATCCCCATTGCACTTCGGTGCCCGAACCGCACTGACTCTGATAGAGCTCGGTGAAGGTAATGGGACCGTACGAAGCGAGGCAGGGTGCGGCAACCCGGATGCTGGAGCCGCGGTCTGCGCGCGCGGTGGCGCAAGTCGTGGGGCAAATGGTGAGCGTGGTTGGGGTCGTGGGATTGTCGAGGAACCAGCCGTCACCGCAACCCGCCATGTTGGCCTGCTGGGTCAGCGTGGTCACGGTCCCGGTGCTCGAGGTCATCGTGACGACGGTTTGAGCGGTGTCGATGTTGCTCGACTGAAGCGTGAAGGTACAATTCAGCCCGCCCTGGGCGGCGATCCCTTCCAGCACCGGCTGAATCACGCCGGCGATGCTCCCGCTGGCGGTACCCGCTGCGAGCCCGTTCACCGCAGCGCCGCTGCCGCCCGCTAGCGCCACCGGATTGTAGCTGACGTTGTTTCGGTTCATGTCAATAACGTAGGTCAAGATTCCATACGTCGCATACGCGTTCTGCGCGATGGCAGCGATGTTGGTCATGTTGGTGTCACACGTGTCCGGGAGGCGGCTCGTGAACAGCACGACGGCATTCCCGTCGTTGGGGAACGCCTGAGCGTGCGCGATGGCAACCTGAAGCGCTCCGCGAAGCGCCGCTTCGACCGGCTCGGAGCCGCCGAACTCCGGGTTAGTGACGGTCCCAAAGGCAGTGCTCAGCGCTTGCTCCTGCGCGTCGGTCGGCGCCGGATCCGCGGTGAGCGCGCCGAGCGGCACCTGCATGTTGCTGCACGCCGTTACGTTGCAAGCGGAATCGCAGCCGCTCCCCGGCTGAGCCACTGGATAAAACCGAAGGGCAACGCCAACTCCCGCGTAGGCCGCGTTTGCCGCCATCCCCATCACAGCTTGCTGAATGCCGCCGAAGCGCGAGCCTTTGGTGCCCGCGGTGTCGACCATGAGCACCATATTCATGGGGCCGCTTTGGGCGACGTTTTGGGAACAGAGGGGCGTCTTACAGGTCACGCCGGAGCTCGAAAGGCCCCAGTTATCCATCAAGCTGCACTCGGTGACGTTGCTCGACCCGGGCGGGTTCACCATGATTTCACGGCTACCGGTGAGCCCTGCGCAATTGGTAACGCTGATGCACCGTCCAGCTGGTATCGGCACAGGGACGGTGCAAGTGGTCGCTCCTGCAAGATTCGGGTTCGTGCTCGGGTATTGCCCCGACCCGTCCGCGAAATGCACGAGCGAGACACCCGACGGGGCGTCGGCCGTGCCGTGGTTACACACCGGAACCGCTCCGTCGCAGGCGGGACCCACCGCCAGATCGATCCCCGAGCACGCCGTGTCCGTTGTTCCGGGCGCCCAGGGAACGCAGTTTCCGGTCCCGTTAGAACCACAGCTCGCGTGGCACAGCGACTCGACCTGGTTCACGCAGCTTTGGGTCCAGCCGATGGGGCGGTGCTGCGGCCCTTCACACACCGAATACAAGGCGTCCGTGCAGTCCACGTCATTCCAAAGGCCGCTGGTATAAATTTCCCCGCAGTTTTCCACTCCAAACTTGTTGTTCGGCTCACCCCCGTTCCAGTTCGTGTACGTGTTCGCCTGTCCGCTGGCCCAAACGAACTGGCCCTCCGCCGCTTGGTCGGTCAAGCCGATCCAGCTGCTTGCGCTGATCTTTCCAGCGATGAACGAGTCTTCGGTGGCAGAGTCGATACTGGCGAGATCGAGCCCCCGCGCCTGGCACTGACTCCGCGCACCGCTCCAGGTATCCGCCGTGGCGTTGAAATAATAACAGTTGCCGTTCGACCCAAGCACCTCATCGGAAGCGCATCCACAGGTCTGCCCGCACACGGACGCGACCAGCGCGACGCAGCTGGAATCCCAATTGCTGGAGCAGCAGGCCGAGTTCTGTGCGCAAATCTGAGCCACACAGGGGTCGCAGCTTGCGCTGAGCGCCGCCCCCGTGCTGCACGGCGGATGAGCGCAGAGGAGCGGAGGGCTACCGGGACCTTCGCAGATGGGCGCGAAAGCGTTGGCACAGTCCTCATCGAAGAATTTCCCGGAGTACGGCTCGAGGAGCGCACAGTTTTCTCCCACCCCCGTCGGCTCCCCGCTGGCCCATTGCAAATAACTGACCGCCTCGCCGCTCGCCCACTGATACGTCCCTTCGGTAGTCTGGTCATTCAGGCCGGTCCAGGTGTAAGCGCCATACCAGTTGGCGAGCTGCGTCGCCTCTGCGCTCGAGCCGATGGAAGCCAAGTCCCAGCCTGAGCCGTACGCCTGGCACTCCGCGCGCGCCGAAGACCAGTCGATGGCCGCGTTGCCCAAGAAATAACAGCGCGACCCGTCCGACGATTGCACCTGACCGGGAGCGCAGGCCGACTGACGACAACAGGTCGGGTACGCGGAGCAAATGCTCGCGACACACGGATCGCAGCTCGCCGCGAGTGCGGTGCCGGTTTGACACTTGCCGTGCCCGCATCCCCCCGCGGTCGCCACGTTCGTGCAATGCGTGTTCAGCTGACAATCGGCGCCGGTGTGGCACGGCTCGACCAGCCCGCGATTCAGAATGGTTTGCGGCTGATCGGAGATAATGCCGCCAGACCAGATGAAACTATTGCCCGCATCCGCCGTAAACCCCGCTTCGGGGACCTCGATGAAGTTCTGGCAGAACGGATCACACGGATTGTTCTGACAAACGACCGGCAAGCTCAGCGACAAAGTGGTGGGACCAGGTCCTCCGCTGTTCTGTGAGCCGCCGGGCGCCGGCTGATTGGTCACGGTGCCGTTTGCGCACGCCGACCACACCCCACCCGTGCACTGCTGCGTTCCATGGTAACAGCTGAGCACGCCGTTGTGCTCGCCGAGCGTGGCGGAACAATCCCGTGCCTCTCCCTCTTTGCAAGGCCCGCTGAGCACTCCGGTCGGATGGACACCGGGTCCAAAGCCAAGGACCGGTGGATTCTTATCCCCACCGCAGCCGGCTGGGAGCACCAGGGCGGCGGCTATCAGCACCGACGCCGAGCAAAGCCAGGCGAAGAGGGGGTTCTTTTTTTGTACGGGGCTCACCGCGGGTTTCTCGAGGATCCGGCGCGCGGACGGGGGTCACGCACCGAGCCGGCAGTACAGTTAAGCACGAGCTGTGCCTTGGTTTTTGCAGTGCCGCGCGCGCCAGATCCAACCAGTATTGCCCATTTTCGGGGGGCCCACTACGCAAATCCTGCGAGGCGGCGAAAAAAGTTTCAGCCGAAAGCCGCCACGCCCTCCCAAACCTTGGCCTCCACGAAGAGCCGCAAAAGCTCTGGGTCGATGTGGCCGTCTTTGACCTCCAAGCCCAATATGTCCAGCGCCTTGGACAGAGGCACCGCACGCTTGTATGGCCGATCGCTCGCGGTGAGCGCGTCGAAAATATCGCTGATGGTCATCATCTTCGATTGCAGCGGAATCTCCTCCGCGCGCAGGCGATTCGGATATCCGGTGCCATTCAGCCGTTCGTGATGCGCGCCGGCGATGATGGGAACCCGGGCGAAAGTTTTGCCCCAAGGAATCTGGGACAGAAACCGATACGAGTGCACCACGTGACTTCTAATTTCGTCGTACTCCTCCATGGTGAGCGAACCGCGCATCACGCTGAGACATTTCACTTCCTCTGCGCTGAGCAGCGGCTCGAGCTCTCCGTTCAAGCGCACATAGGTTCCGCGTCCCAGCTCTTCGATTTTTTTGAAGTCGCCGGCCGCAAGCACCGTGGGTTCGTTGGCTTGTTCGATGGTCTTCCACGACTGGTCGAGCTCGGCGCGTCGATGGATGAGCTCCCGATCCAGTTCTTCGAGCTCGCCAGATTCGGCGCCGCGCTGCAGGGCTCGCAGTTTGCGCGCGACGACGCTGGCTTCCAAAGTGCGGCTCACGAAATCGAAGCGCTGGCGAATGGCGTCGAGCGAATGCGGATACAGTTTCTTAGCCTTGGTGAGCACGTGCTCGCGCACGCCGATCTTGCCAAAATCGTGAAGTAGCGAAGCGAATTCGATTTCTCGCAGGTCTTCACGGGTCCAGCACACCTCTCGGAAGGGCCCGATGTCGATTCGCTCCACCGCCTTGGCCAGGCCCACGGTGAGCTCGGCGACCCGCCGCGAGTGACCGCTGGTGGTCGGGTCGCGGGCTTCGATGGCATCCACCGACGCGCGCACGAATCCCTCGAAAATCGAGCGGATCTCCTCGTAAAGAATGGCGTTCTCGAGCGAAATTCCGGCTT
>DASXTY010000652.1:0-9472 GCA_036505155.1 Polyangiaceae bacterium
CATATGCGCGCGCACAGCGCGTGCTGCAGCCAGTAGGCGGTGCTAGATGACTTTCACCCTGCAAATTGGAGACTCTGCGCCGGACTTCAAGCTTCCGGCAACCGATGGCCGCGAGTACTCGCTCGGAAGTTTCGCCGATGCGGAAACGCTGGTTATTTTCTTCACCTGTAACCACTGCCCGTACGTGCTCGGTTCCGACGAAAATACGCGGTCCATCGCAGACGAATTCGCCGAAAACGGCGTCCGCTTCGTCGGCATCAACTCCAATAGCGAAACCACGTATCCCGAGGATGACTTCGAGCACATGGTCCAGCGCATGAAGGAAAAGAGGTTCCCCTGGGTGTACTTGCGAGATGTTCCCCAAGACACGGCCCGCGTCTTCGGCGCGCTTCGAACGCCGCACTTTTACGTTTTCGACCAACAGCGAAAGCTGGTGTACACCGGCCGCGCAGTCGAAGATCCCCAACATCCCGATCGGTCGACCCACCACGACCTGCGCCGCGCACTCGAGGAGCACACATCCGGTAAGCCGGTTTCGACTCCGCTGACGAACCCCATCGGCTGCAACGTGAAGTGGTCCGGAAAAGACCAGCACTGGATGCCGCCGGATGCCTGCGATTTGGTACCGGGCGCTCGGTCCTGGTAATGGACAAATCCGTGAACCTGTTCGGGTCGAAAGCCACGCCTTCGCCAATTTGTTTGGGGTCGGTGGGGTTTGGCACCGATATTAGTCAGGAGAAGAGCTTCGAGTTGCTCGACGCCTTCTCGGCGCAGGGAGGCAACTTCATCGACACCGCGCACGTGTACGCCGCCTGGCTCGACGGAGGAACCGGCGCCAGCGAGCGGACCATTGGAGCTTGGATGCGCGCCCGCGGGAATCGCGACCAAATGGTAATTGCCACCAAAGGGGGGCACTGCCCGCTGGACGCAAAACCCAAGGAGGGGCGGCTCTCGCGGGACGACCTGGATCGGCATCTGTCTGAAAGCCTCGAACGGCTCGGTGTCGAAAGCATTGACCTCTATTGGCTTCACCTCGACGAACTGGCGCGACCGGTTGACGAGATCATGGAATCGTTGGCGGCGTTCAAGGAGTCAGGGCGTATCAAAAGTTATGGCGCCTCCAACTGGAGCACGGAGCGCATCCAGCAAGCCAACGCCTCAGCCAAAGCGCATGGGCTCGGGCCTTTTGTGGCGAATCAACCGTGGTGGTCTCTTGGCGCGGTGGGTAACAGTTCTGATCCTCTCCGGGACTGGCACCAAGCCAGCGGTCTCCCGATGATCCCGTATTCGTCCCAGTCGAACGGCTACTTCGGCGACGCCAACGTGCAGTGGGCGCGCGACGGATTCAACGGCGACGCCCCAGTTGCCAACAGCTTCGACACGCCGCTTGGACGGCGCCGGCTCCGGCGCGCTGTCGACCTCGGTGACGAAAAAGGCGTTAGACCCAGCCAAATTGCACTGGCTTTTCTCATGAGCCAGTCATTTCCCGTGTTTCCCATCATCGGAACTGGCGATCTCGAGCACCTCCAGAGCGCAATGGACGCCGCCACCCTTCGCCTTACCGAAACCGAGCGCGACAGTTTGTTGGGGTAGCGGTTGTCAGTAAATGCGCGTGGCGCAACCGAATTCGACGCTGAGCTGCCCGTTTCCCGCCGACTTGACCGATTGGCAAGCCGTGGGGCAAAGCGTGATGTGGGTTGGCGAATCCGGATTGTCGTAGCGCCAGCCTTGGTCGCCGGTGCAATCCGCGCTCAAGGACATCTGCATCGGACTTTGCCCGGCCGGGGTGAATACCACGTTGACCAGCATGGGGTCGAAAGTCTGGCCCGTAGGCGGCGGCGGAATTTCGACGTCACAGGGGACGAGCGAAAAACGAATGCTTTCGATCGCCGCCAGAAACGCGTCTTGAGCGCCTGCCGGGTTGGCGGCATCCACCAGGATCGCAGCTCCGGTGCCGCCGGCAGCGGCGATCAGGTTCAGGTTAGGTAAAGAACCGTAGCCGATCACATACACGGGCATGGTGCTGGACACCGTTCCGGCGAGCGCAACCACATTGCTGAGCTCGTTCTGCACGCACTCGTGCGGATCGCCGTCGGTTAGAATGACGACGGCAAACTGCGCGTCGGGATACGAGGGGCGAAGACTCTGCAAGTAGTCGAATGTCCCTTGGAGTGCGCTGCCAGTTGGGGTGCCGATGAGATCGGAGGTGACGGCGTCGATCGCTGTTGCAAACCGGGTCGGCTCCGGCAGGGGTGTCATCGGCACCGCGGGATTTGCGTAGAGGGCCGCGTCGCAATGGGTGCTCTTATCCTTGCTGAACGGGAAAAACTGCAGCGAAGCCGAGACTCCCTGAGAGCGCGGGTCGGCGAAAAATCCTTTCAAGGCGGTTACCGCGGGCGTCCAGTCCCAGCTCGCGGATCGGTCCACCATCACCCCCAGCAAGACCGGCCTCATTTGTGCCTGAGCGGATACTGCCGCACAACCGGTCGGACCAGAGTCTTGCAAGCCAATCACCAGACCGCCGTCGCCGCCCGCGGTGGAGCTGCCGCCGGTCGACGGGCCACCGCTACTCCCGCCCGCGGACTGGACACCGCCGGCGCCGTTCCCCCCTTGCCCTACAGTCGCGCCGGAGCCGGGGGAACCGCCGGATCCGCTAGCGCGCGAGGCGTTGCCGCTGCTGCCGCAACCGCCGAGCGAAACGACAAGGGCTAGGCGGGAAGCGAGATCAAGCCATTTCCATCCTGTGGCCAGCATGAGGACCTCCGTTTGGAGCTAAGGTGACGCTTGGCGCATCCGATCCATTCGAATCTAGCTGAATTTGCGGTATCTGGGCGCGAGAAAGCACCGCATAACCCTGCCGAAGCATAGGACATTCGAGCTAGCTCTTCACCAGTCCGTGCAGCTTTGAGGCCTCAAAATGAAAAACTGGGCCGGCAATTACGAGTACCAAGCCGCCAACTTTCACCATCCCCGATCGGTCGACGAAATTTGCCAGCTCGTGCGCCGATCCATAAAAGCCAAGGTGCTTGGCAGCCGCCACTCGTTCAACGATATCGCGGACTCGCCGGGCGATTTGATTTCCCTCCAGCACTTCGATCGAGTGCTCGCAATTGACGATTACCGGGCGCCGCCAACCGTGGTGGTGGAAGGCGGTATTACTTACGGCCGGCTCTCCGGCTATCTGCACGCTCGAGGTTATGCGCTGCATAATTTGGCGTCCCTGCCGCATATTTCCGTAGCGGGAGCGTGTGCGACGGCAACCCACGGCTCAGGCACCCAAAATGGGAATCTCGCCACCGCCGTCTGTGGGATGGAAATCGTCCGCCCCGACGGGATGGTGGAAGTCTTGTCTCGTAAGGAGACGGGCGAATCATTCGATGGAATGGTGGTCAGCCTGGGGGGCCTCGGCGTGATCACGAAACTGTCGCTCGACCTGGTGCCGGCGTTCGAGGTTAGGCAGGACGTTTACGAGAATCTGCCCCTGTCCAGCGTCCAGCAGCACTTCGACCAGATTTTCTCAGCCGCTTACAGCATCAGCCTTTTCACTGACTGGAGCGGCGCGTTTTTCAACCAAGCCTGGCTGAAACGCCGCATCACAGAGGTCCCCGAAGACCCGCTGCCGCCGAAGTTCTTCGGAGCAACGCTGGCAACCCAGCCCCTGCATCCCATTTTGGGGGTGCCGGCAACGCATTGCACCGAGCAGATGGGCATCCCCGGTCCATGGCAAGAACGCTTACCGCACTTTCGGATGGACTTTACGCCGAGCAATGGTGACGAGCTGCAATCGGAGTATCTCGTACCGCGCGAAAATGCGCTGAATGGGCTGGCCGCGCTGGCCGGGTTGCGTGAGGACCTTGCACCGCTGCTCCAGGTTGCAGAGGTGCGCACGGTCGCAGCCGACAAGCTGTGGATGAGTCCCTGTTACGAAACGCCCTGTGTGGCGTTTCACTTTACTTGGAGAAATGAATGGCCGGCGCTGAAAACCTTGCTCCCCAAGCTGGAGAGCGCGCTCGCGCCTTTCAACGCTCGGCCGCATTGGGGGAAGCTCTTCACCATGCAACCCGAAGAACTTCATTCGCGCTACCCAAGATTGGCGGACTTTCGAAAGTTGGCTCACTCCCGTGATCCCGAGGGCAAGTTCAATAACCGGTTTTTGGATCGATATATCTACCAGTTACCGACGTAGCACCAAAACGGCGTCGTCCAACACGTAGAGCTCCCGCTTCGAATCGCCCGCCGATAGGTAGGGAGCGCGCGCCCACGCTATTGGGGAAAGGCCAAGCGGTTCGAATACGTCGCGCACCAGTGTGACCAGGTTCGTTTCCCAGTCCGTGGCATGACACGGAAGCACTTCCTCCGGGTCCAGAGCGCGAGGACCGTCGTAATAGAAGGGCTTATAGGGGAACGCGAGCGCCACCACCAACAGTCCCTCTGGTTTGAGCGCATCCAGCGCGCGTTTCAGCAGCGTTCGAGGACGTGCACAGCGATCCAGCACGTTGAGTAGAGAGACCACGCTGAAGCGATCTTCGGGCAGCTCATCGCGCGTCAAGTCCCGCAGCTCGCAAGTGAACCCGCGCCGTTTGAGCCTCGAGCACATCACGCGAGATCGCTCCGTGGTGAAAACTCGGTCAAATAGAGGCGCCAGCTGCAGAGTGACGTCACCTGAACCAGCACCGATGTCGAGCAAGCTTTCAAATCGCCGGCGGCCCAATAGCTGTTGCCATTGCTCGCGACTGAGAAGGTGCATCGGATACATGCCGAGCAGCCCGTTTACGTCGAAGTCGGAGAGGATGCGCACCAGAAGTCCATGTAGCCGGGTGCGAGCCCAGCTCGCTCGCGTTCGCTCTGCCAGCTCGAGGAAAGATTCGGCCTCCGCATCGGGACCCAGCCTCGCGAACAGGAACGCGAGCTCCCGAGGAAGGCGACCGGAGTCCACCCGGTAAAGCGATTCGATGCTCCGTAAACGCGGTTCGTTCAAGGGCTATTCGCGGTGCTCAGAAGCAGGAGAAGACGCAATCTCGGAACGCAGCGCACTCCGACATCTGGCACGCGGTATTATCCGGGGCGCAACCCACCGAGGTGATGTTTACTTTCATGCACTTGTAGCACTCCGCAATCGGATCCTGCACCGTTGCATCGCAGAAGCTCGCGGCACAAGTGGAATAGCAGTCCGAACAACCGCAGACGTACATCGCCAGGAAGAACTTCGAGCGGCCAACCGAGTATTTGTTGGAACAGCAATCCACACAGGTCGCAGAGCCGGCGCAGCTTGTTCCTCCGCTGCCGCCGCTCCCAGAAACTCCGCCACCACTGCTTCCGCCTGCGGGTGAGCCTCCACTGCCACCGGTAGATTGGTTACCGCCCGTGCCTCCGACGCCCGGCATTCCACCCGACAAGTTGGACCCGCCGGTTCCGCCCGTGTTGGTCATCCCTCCCGACGCGCCGCTGGGTCCACCGCCCGTATCGCGCCCGCCGATCCCGGAACCACTTGTCCCGCCGGCGCCCATCGCAGCACCGCCAACCCCACCTTTACCTAGACTCGCGCCGGTGCCGCTCCCGCCGCTGGTTGAGGCGTCTTGGTGAGAGTCGCTTGAACCGGTCGAAAATGCGCTGCCGCAACTGGCGGTGATTGCCGACGCGAAAGCCAGAAAGCGCCCAAGGAAACCCATCGGGGTAAAATTAGCATTTTTCGCCAGGTACGCCATGGACGCGCGGACCACGCACGAGTTATGTTCTAGAACCGATGACTTTGCGTTCTTTGGACGGGCGCTGGCAACTTCGTGCGGTAGCTCCGCTTTCGCGCGACGCACCGGCGAACCTCGGGCTACGGCGCTGGATGCGGGCAACCATGCCGGGGTCTGTGCACTTTCAGCTGCACAATCTCAAGAAGATTCCCGACGTGCACCGCGATCGGAATGAGCTCGCGGTGCAATGGGTCGACCGGCAGACTTGGGAGCTCCGTCGAATTTTTCAAGCCAGTGCGGCCGATTGCCGCCGCAACCGTCAGGAGCTGATTTTCGACTCCGTCGACACGGTGGCGACGGTTTGGTTGAACGGCAAGCGCGTCGGCGCAAGCGCCAACATGTTTCGCCAGCTCGTGTGTGACGTGCGCGGTGTGCTCAAGCCGGGAAGAAACGAGCTTTGCATTCTGATCAAAAGCCCGACCGATTACGCTCAGGCTCAGGCGAAGCGGCATCAGCGGCGGGTATCCACCGCCGAAACATTCAAGTGGCAAACCGGCGAGGCGCGCGAAGTCTACCGGCCATGGATCCGCAAGGTGCAGTGCCACTTCGGATGGGATTGGGGACTGTGTCTTCCCACTCAGGGGCTCGCGGGCGGCGCGCGCCTGGAGTGCTCCGATGCGCCGCGCCTGGCTTCACTGGTCACGGCCCAGATTCACCGTGGCCCCGCCGGTGCCCCCCGGCGCGTGATGCTTCGATGTGTCGCGCGCCTGGAGGCGACCGCTTCGGACACGGGCGTCTTGGTGCTTCAAGCGGGCGACAAGAGCACCACCGTAAAGGCCAAGCTCCGCCCCGGCGAAAACAGGATTCGCGCTCAGTTGACCATCGAGAACCCCTCCCTCTGGTGGCCCAATGGCCACGGTTCGCAATCGCTCTATCCGCTCGAAGCCCAGTGGGTGAGCGACGGGGGAGAAAAGAGCGAGCCTTTGCGCCGTCGCATCGGGCTCCGGACTTTGGAGCTAGTTACCAAAGACGAGCGGGCGCGGGGCGGCGCGCGCGCGCAGTCGTTCGGCTTCCGCGTCAATGGGCGGATGATCTACGCCAAAGGGGCAAACTGGATCCCGGTCGATCAATTTACCGAGCGCTGCACTCCCAATATCTACCGCCACCTGCTCAAAAGCGCGGCGAGCGCCAACATGAACATGATCCGCGTTTGGGGCGGCGGCTGGTACGAAAGCGATGTCTTTTACGATCTGTGCGACGAGCTCGGGCTCCTGGTCTGGCAAGACTTCATGATGGCGTGCGCGCTCTACCCCGACACCCCGGATTTCGTTGGCGAGCTGGAAAGTGAGGCCCGGTACCAAGTTCGCCGCCTCGCCGATCACCCCTGTATCGCGCTCTGGTGCGGCGACAACGAAAACCAGGAGGGCGTTGCACATTGGTGGTCCAGCGCGCCCAACAAACAAGCGATTTACAGGAAGCTGATGCTCGCCCTAAAGCGCACGGTGGAGGCAGAGGACCCAACCCGCCGCTTCTGGCTTTCGAGCCCGTCCAATAATCGAATCGACGATTCCACACCCGGTGATCCGAATCGCGGCGATGTGCACTTTTGGGCAGTGTGGCATGGCGGTCAACCGTTCGCTCACTACCTCGACGTCAAACCGCGGTTTGCCTCCGAGTTCGGCTTTCAGTCATTTCCCGAACCGCGCAGCATCGCCGAGGTGGTCTCGCCGGGCGAGCGCAATCCATCCAGCTGGGTGATGGAACACCACCAGCGTTCCGGAAGCGGCAATGTGCTCATCGCCACCGCCCTGGCTCGCGAGCTCCCCATTCCCAAGGATTTTTCGAGCCACTGCTGGCTATCCCAAATTAACCAAGCAATGGCCATGCGCACTGCAGTGGAGCACTGGCGCCGGCTCAAGCCCTGGTGCATGGGCACCATTTTTTGGCAGCTCAACGACATCTGGCCGGTTGCGTCGTGGAGCTCGGTCGACCACCGGGGGCGCTGGAAAGTGCTCCAGCATTTTGCCGAGCGCTTCTACGCGCAGCTCCTGCCGTCGTTTTTGCTCGCTAATGACGGGCTCGAGCTCTGGGTCACCAGCGACGTCAGTCGGTCGCTATCCGTGCGGGGCGCGCTCGTCACGTACACATGGTCCGGACGACGGCTTTCGAGCGTGCCGGTGACGTCACGCCTCGAGCCTGACCAAAGCCGCAAAATAAAGACCCTACCCGTCGCGAAGCTAGTCGGACAGCACCACCCGCGCGACGTGTGCTGCTTCGTCGAGCTCACCGCTCAAGCCGGGGTGTTTACAAACTTTACGCCCCTGGTTCCTTTCAAATGGGCGGCCATCGTTCAGCCGCACATCCGAAAGCAGCTACGCGTCGATGCCAGGGGTACGCTGGCGCTGGATGTTCGCAGCCAGGCGGTCGCGCCCTTCTTCCACGCTGAGCTCGAAGGGCTCGAAGGTCACTTCCAAGGTGACTGGCAGGTCCTCAAACCGAAGAAAAAATACACTCTTCGGTGGGTGCCCCACGGCGATCACGGTGGGCAGGCGCCGAGTCTCGGGGAAGCGCGGCGGCGCCTGCGGGTGCTGAGCCTGTTCGATATGGTCGCTGGCTAACCGCTTTTATGAAGCGTGAGCCAGCTCCCCAAAGCCGGACGCGCGCTCATACAGGGCAGAACCATCGTGGCCTCGCACAGCGACCAAAACCGCAGATCCCGCCAGGTCGAGGTCGAGCGCCCTGGCCATGTGAACCAACTTTCCACTCTGACGGCTGCTGGTCGCGTGCCCGGATGTCAGAGTCAAGGTTCCCCTGCCTTGCGCCTTGAGCCCCGCGAGCAAGCACCGCCCAAGAACCGCGCGCACCGATGAAGCTTCGCGGTCGCTGCGGTCATTCGCCACCAAAACAATCGAGGACACTTGCCAACCGACGAGCTCGAGTCGAGTGATCCGGCTAGCGACCTGAGCAATGAGCGAACCGGGGTCGCCCGCGTAGTGCTGTGCAACGACGGCCACATCTCCGCTCGGACTGTTCTCCAACCAGCGCGGCCAGGCGCCGCCGAACTCGATGACGACCAGGGTCGCGTGACGAACCGATGCGGGCATGATTCGGCTATAGGCCGTGCGGGGGGATGGGCCAAAAAGAATGTACTTATCGAACAGACCGTGTCCCACGACTGGGACGTTTCACCTATCCCCCTGGGAGGTGCAGCTCCAGGGCGGCGGGAGTCAACCGCCGTCGTCGAGCTCGAAATGGAAGCGGTGCAGCAGTCGATGCGCGACCGGCGCGACCACCAGCGCGGCAGCGGAAAGGAAAACCATGCCGCTGAACAGCGCGTACACGATCGCAAACAGCTTACCGGCCGACGTACGGAGCACCGTTACGGGCCCCATGCCGGTGAGGATCATGGCGGCGTTCAGCGCGGCGTCCAACCACGGAATATTTTCAAGAAAGTGATAACCGCAAGCGCCCATCGCCAGCGAGCCGAGCACCAGGCCCGCCGACGCGGCGCCCCATCGAAAGAGACGGCGCGCGAACGCGCTCCGAGAAATGGGAGGCTTGCTTCGGGACTCGAACATTCGGCTATTTTCTTCTGGTGGGGAGAAAATACAAAATTGGGACCGGGAATTTACTAAAAATGGCCGTTTCCCCGGGGCGGCGGAACGGCTATTATTAGCCGATGAAGATCACCATCGTGGGCGCCGGGAGCCAATGTTTTGCTCCCGGAATGATTCGAGACAGTTTTTTGAGCGAGCCACTCAGCGACCGGGGCGTCGAGCTGGTTTTGA